>CP031964.1:1524077-1828892 GCA_003443635.1 Flavobacteriaceae bacterium
ATGTCAATTGAAATTTACCTAATCCGAAAGAATTTGTTTTAAAACTGGTTATGTGATTTTGATCTTGATCAAGAACTTGACCTTCATTAATTTCAACACCTTCGCCTTTAGAATTAATTACTTTTACTCCAATAGTATTTTTTATGCCTAATAAAGCATACCCACTTTCTGGAAGTAATTGGAGGTCATAGATACTATCAGTTAATGTTGTTTTTGAAAATTTATCTTTATCATTTATTATTCTAATTTCTGCAGAATAAGTGTCATCTTCAATAAAATTTCTCATCCAATATGTAGAAGCTTTGACGTAATACTTTCCAGTAGTAAGTGTACTATCAATTTCAAAATTACCTCTTAATAACCCTTCATAGCCTAAAAATAAATCGTTTTTAATTTGATTACCACTTTCATCATATAGTCCAACATAAATATTAGAAGTTTTGATAGTAGGCTTATTATTTTTTCTATCATATATATAACCTTTAAACCAAATATCTTCACCAAAAACATAGTCACTTTTGTTTAAATGTAAATAAACAGATTCTCTTGGAAGCTCAAAATATTGAGCATAATCTTTCTCAATATTTTGTTGGGCAATAATGCTAGAAGAGCTAAAGGTTATAAAAAGAACTATTAGTATACTTAATGGGGAAGAAAATCTCATAAAATGTTTTATATTTTATGTAAGACTATAAAAAATAAATTTACCCTTAAAAAAAGTAATTATTTATCGCTTGGTATATTAACAGAAATAACTTCGGAAATTAGATCACCAGTATCACTCATCCCTTCGATAAAAAATTTCATAGAATTTTGCTTGAGATCTGGTATTTTAAATCTTTGTTTACCACTAACAATAATATCTGAAAACCAATGAATAACCCCATGTTTTTTATAAGTTGATGAACCATAAAATGAATACTTAGGGTTATAAAATTCTTGATATTGCTTAAACCCTTTTTTTGTTTTAATTGAATAAAGAGATAAATCTTTAGATCGATTTACTTTTGGTAATGGGAATTTGCTAGTGTAAATATTTATTGCGCCACTATATGGCGAAAGATAATCTTTAGATAAAGCGTATTGATCAAAAAGAATTTCGTCAATAAGATTAATTTCTATTGACGTAAGAATACTTAAATCATTTAATGGAGTATCGTTTATATAAATTGCAGGACCTTTAGATCCAGGGTTTATACTAGATTTAGGTGTAATGATAGAAATACTATTTGTACTTTTATCTTCATTCACAATAAAACCATTATTACGTATTAACTCAATTACGCTTGTGTTTGCATAATCTATATTCTCAATAATAATACTTTTACCTCTTCTTAAGCGCTCCTTTTTTAAAACACCATCTTGTTCTAATTCAATGAAAGCATCTTCAAGAAATATATTATTATTTTGTATTAAAGTATTTAGTGAAGCAACACTAAATTCAGTACTAATAATGTTTGTACGATTTCTAACTGTATTAATATTTATTTTAGTATTATTTGAATTCAAATAATTTAACTTGTGTGTTACAGTAGGAAAGGTTTCTAATTTAGTATTCTTACTTTTTTTAAGCTTAAAAGAAAGCCTAATTAATTCGTTTGTTTCTGGAAAAATATTATTGAGTTTAAAAGCATTACTTGTATCTATTTTTGTGATTTGAGGAGGGCTATTTCTCAAGCCTGAAAAGTAAATAGAATTCCCTTTTCTGTTTTTAGAAAGATTACCAGTTAAACTTAAACCATATTCAAATTTAAACCTTTGTTTGGGCTTATTATTAAAAATATTATCCCAAGAGTAACGACTCCAACCCTGTGTTAGTAGCAATAGATCTAAATCATATTTTTTCTTCCTATTAACATCTGTGAAATAATGAATTGGGTTTTCTACATATCCTTTTAAATAGGGTAGAAGTTTAAAGTTGGAGATGATATTATCAGAGTGATTGTAAGATTCTGTTGCAAAAGGTAAAACTGATATACTTAAATTATAATAATTTGCAACTTGACCTGAAATGGATAAATTAAATCGTAAAGAATCTTTTACTTTTTTATTATAAACCAAATTGATTTTTTTAGAACTAATGTTGCCTTTGTAGTTATATATTAATCGTTCTGCTATAGGTATATTTTGTGAATTAAATAATGTTAAAATATTAATTCCTTTGAACAAGTTATTTCTAGAAATAGAAATACTGGTATTTAATTGATCTTTAAATTTAATAGAAACAGATTTGGATAAACCATCTTTGTGGATGAGTAGTTTAAAATTATTATCAATAATTGTTGCTGTTTTATTAATAGAGATTACTACTTTTTTATCTAAAGAGTTTTGAACATTAAAATTAACCCCTTTAGTATTAGGTTGAGGTAATTTTTGAGTTATCTCTTGTCCGTTATCTAATTTTATTAATGCTGTATATGTTTTATCTTTTTCGTAAAAAATAGAAAAATTACCTAACCCTAGTGTGTTGGTTTTAAATGAACTAATTTCAATATTATCATTGTCAAGAATCCTACCCTGTACTATTTTTACTCCTTTGCCTTGAGAATTTATGATTTTTACGCCAAGATTATTTTTCATTCCAATAAGCGCATGACCACTTTCTGGCAGGAATTGGACATCATAATCATTAGATGGTATTATTGAAATATTTTTAGAGTCAATCGGGGTTTCATTAATAATATATATTTCTGTAGTATATGCATCATCTTCAGAAAAGTTTTTCATCCAATTAGTATACGCTCTTATAAAATATTTTCCAGTTATCAAATCGTTATCGATAGTGAAATTGCCTCTTAAAAAACCATTATAACCTAAAAATAAATCACTTTTTACTAGCTTCCCATTTTCGTCATAGATGTCAACATATATGTTTGAAGTAACGTTGGCAGGAATATCGTTTCTACGATCATAAACATAACCTTTAAACCATATTTCTTCACCATAAACATATTCACTTTTATTGAAATGTAAATAAATTGCTTCTCTTGGAAGCTCAAAATATTTTGAATAATGACTTTCTATATAAGTTTTAGAATTAGAGTTTTGACTAAAAGTAGAAATAGAAATAAGTGTAGTAAAGTAAATGAGTAATTGTTTTGTCATTTGATGGTATAAATAATAAAGCTAGTTATCAAAAATCATTCCTAATTTTTAATATAAACCCTTAAAAAATGTTTATCTAGTCGCTCGCTGTTTTATATTTTGTTCACAAAACTGTATAATGCTTTTTATACGTTTCACTCTTGTTTCTGCTCGCTTTGCTTGATTTAACCAATATAAATATCCTTTTCTATAAGAAGGAGCAAAATTTTTGTAATTGTTAAAGGCAATTGGATTCTCATTAAAGGCGAATTGCAAATCTTCAGGGATTACTAATTTTTCAACATCATCCAAGCTAGTCCAAGAACCATCTTTTTTAGCTGCTTCAATTTTCACTAAGCCTGATTTATGCATCCGTTTTGATGCAATTAATTCTTTTATATATTTTTTGTTTAAAGCACTCCATACGCTTTTAGGTTTTCGAGGAGAAAAATATTGTACACGAGATTCTTCGTCTAATTTTTTAACAGTGGAATCTATCCATCCAAAACAGATGGCTTCTTGTACTGCTTCTTCCCAACGCATACTTTCTTTAGAGCTACTTACTTTATAAAGTATTAATTGAATTCCAGTAGTTGTATTATGGTTGTCAATTAACCATTGTCGCCATTCGTCTCTGTTTTTTAAATATAGTCGAGGTGCTTTTGTCAAAACGTTATAAAAATTTAATTCCCTAGGATGAAACGACTAAGGTAACATTTTAGGGAATTAAAAATAAAATTATAATCTAACTATTATCTAAATGTTCTGCTAGGAAAGACAACCATACTCTCGTGTCCATCTTTTCCAACTGATGCAATACCAAAGAAATAATTATCTAATACAATTCCTTTTAATACAAATTCAGAAACATCACCTACATAACGACTATGATCCCAAGTTGGAGATGTTGTATCTCTCCAATAGATTTTATAACCCACAGCACCATCTACTTTATTCCATTTAAATTTAGCTGATGGTTGAACAATACCTCCAATGGCTACATTAGCCGGAGGAGGAGGAGCAATTGCTAAACTCGCTAAGTTAATTGCATTAACGGCAGTTAATTTTTTGGCATATCCAAAATTAACATGCTCAAAAGTATCTCCATAATTAATTCCGTTTTCAGTACGAATATCTTGATGTTGTTGTGTATAGTTTTCGTGAGATTCCATAATACGAACTCCTGCAAATCCAAGATCATTAAATGGACGATGATGACCACCACGACCAAAACGATCTAAACGATAAATCATTCTAGGTTTCATTTCTGGCATATAAGTTTTTACATTTTTATGAATATATCGTGCCATTTGTCTTGAAATTCCATCAACTTCTCCACCTTGAAAACGACGTCTTCGTCTTGCTTGCTCAGATTCGTTTGCTGGTACTGGTTCTGAGAAAATTCTAAACTCACGATTATCAATTACACCATCAACACCTTGTATGTTTCCAATCATATCATTATTCATAATACCTATAATATCCCAACCTTTTTCTTTAGCATAATTAGCCAATCCTTGCCCGCCAAAAAGTCCTTGTTCTTCTCCTGATAGTCCTACATAAATAATACTACTTTCAAACTTGTATTTGCTTAATACACGAGCGGCTTCAATAGTTCCTGCCATACCAGAAGCATTATCATTTGCTCCAGGCGAATCAGATGTAAAATTAGTAGCATTTGATACTCTAGAATCTATATCACCACTCATCATTACAAAACGATTAGGGTATTTTGTACCACGTTGTATAGCAACTACATTAGTGATTACAACATCGTGAACAATACGAGCATTAGCTCCTTTTTTGACCAAATTATTTTGATTAATGACTTCTAGGCAGTTATTACAGTTTTTAGAAATACTCTCAAATTCAGATTTTATCCAACGTCTAGCTGCCCCAATACCTCGAGTATTCGAAACAGTATCACTTAATGTGTGTCTTGTTCCAAAGTTTACTAACGTTTGTACATCTGCTTTAATACGATCTGCTGAAACAGCATCTATAATATCATAAATTTTTTGATCTGTTTGGGCTTGAAGTACACTGCAACATACAATGGCAGTAATGAGTAATAGTTGTTTCATTTTTTAATTTTAATGATTAATACAATTGATAAAAATAGTTTTTTTGAATTTATAAGTGTTAAAAAAAATGTTAATTGCTTAGAAAGATTTACTTTTTGTAATTAACTTTTACGACCTCTACTTTACCATTATTATTTTTAATATCAACAAACACATTCATTTCATTATCATTTATTTTTTCAAAAGTCATTCCTTCAAAAACGACTTTGTCTTTAGTGATTTCTTTAAGTGGAAAATCAACGGTTTCATCTTTTGTTTCCCAACCTTTTAAATCATTATTAAAATGTTTAAGTTGAAGTATCAAAGTATTATTCACTTCTCGGATGATTTCAATTTCATAAAAAACAACTTTACTGTTATTAATTAATTTAAAAGTTGCCATCATTGAACCTCCAGAAGGTTCACTCCAAATTTCTTCAACAATACCACCAAATGCTTTACCTTTCCAATTACCAGAAATCCAAGCAATGTTTTCTAATTTTGGCTCTAATTGTTTATCTGATTGTGCTTGACACGATATGGTTATAATTAATACTATTAAAACTAAATTTTTCATGTTACCCTATATTTTAAGTTCATATCCTCCTTGATTTATGATTAATTCATTTAATCATTACCTTTTAAACTCTTATTATATTTAAGACGTTTGTAAAATTGAATTAAGGGACAATATTTTTTAATTTTAAATGAGTTATCTTTTCAATTAAAGTGATTTATTGAATAGTTTAAATTATTATTAATATATAAAAGTTACTTTTTGTATTAAACCATTTTCAATCTCATAAACAGCAACAGCACTACGATACTTTCCGTTAGCAAGAATATACTCCTCATCAATAACTTTATTACTAATCGTAATTCTGTTTTTAATTTCGCAATGTAGATCAGGCGTATTTTTAAAATAAGATATAAAACGTTCTCTCATTTTATCTTTATTTTCAAAACGTACTTTTTCTGGAAAAAAATAAATTTTCACATCATCACTATAAGTGGACATAAAAGCTTCTAAATCTCTTGAATTATATGCTTCTACTTGACGTTGTACTAATTCTTCAGGGGTTTCAGATTTTCCATTCTCAGCAACTAAAGATAACTTATTAGATTTGGTGTTTACTGCTAATCGAGAAATATTTTTGATATCAAATCCTTTGATTGAAACTACTTCCACCCATTTACTATCTTGTTTTGGATTGAATTTATAGATAATATCTCCTTTTCCCATTAAAATAGTTCCGTTAGGTGTCCAACACATATCATCTGCACCTTCAACAGTATTAACTATTAATTTTGTTTCTTTTGTTTTTGGATTTAACGAACGAATTTCCCATTTGTCGTTAGTTTTACTCACATAACTAACCAAATCGGTTCCAGGAATATTATGTAATGAACGCCCTATTTTAGGCTGGATTGTTTCATGCTCTCCAGTTTTTATATTTGAAATGGTAAGTGATAAACCTTCTCCGTCTAAGACTGATGATATTAAAGTACTTTTATTATACCAAACTTGATAGCCAATCACAATATCATCAATTAAAACACTCTCTTTTCCGTTTTTTAAGCTATAACGGTTAAGTGTTTGTGTACCATCTTTATCTAATTGAATTGCTGTAACAGCATTACTATTTGGGATTTTTAAAGGTGAGTATTCACTACCATCTGATGTATTAACCCAAGATTTGTTCCCATTTAAAATTGAATATTTTAAAATATCTGTCTGCCCATTTCTTGTTGATGCGAACAGAATTGTATTATTATCTAAAAATGAAGGTTGATTATCATAACCTTCATTACTCGAAATATTTACCTTATTTGAAATTGAAATGATTCCATTATTTTCGTTCAAATCAAAAAGAAATACATCTGTATTAGGCTGTGCAAAAGAAAATGTACTTGTTAATAGTAGAAAGAAAAATAAAAGAATAGAGGTAAGATTAAAACGTTTCATAATTAGGTAATTATTGATAAAAAAATAGATGAACTGCTAAGGTATTTATTTTGTTTCTTTTATAATGAGTTTCTAATGGTATTTATCAACTCAATTTTCTAAGTAATCTCAAATTTTCACGACTTAATGCTTAGTTTTGCAATCTAAATAAGCATATATAATAAAATGAAAAAAATTATTCTTTTAGTAACACTATTTATAAGTCAAATAGGATTATCTCAAATTACTAAAGCAAGTTTAAGTCCTCAAACTAAAATTGAACAAAATGTAGGTTTAGCGAAAATTACTTTAGAATATGGACGCCCCGGAGCAAAAGACAGATCAATTTTTGGAGCATTAATACCATACGGGAAAGTATGGCGTACAGGTGCCAACTCTTCTACTAAACTAACTATTGATAAAGATGTGACATTTAGTGGGGAAAAAATCCCAGCTGGAAAATATGGATTATATTCTATTCCAGGCGAGAGTGAATGGACTATTATTATTCACAAAAACGAAAAACTTTGGGGAGCTGGCAATTATAATAAAGCTAATGATTTGCTTCGTTTTAAAGTACCAGTAATTAATTTAAAAGATTATCAAGAAACATTAAGTATTAATTTTGAGAATTTTAATGCTAATGGGGCTGATTTAATTATTCAATGGGAAAACTCTAAAGTGGTGATACCAGTTTTTGTAGATTCTGACGCTCTAGTTTTTAAACAAATTGAGGATAAATTAATTAATGCTACTGGAGAGATCAACGCACAAACTTATTTTGATGCAGCTTCATTTTATTATGAGAAAAATAAAGATTTACAATTAGCTGCCCAATGGTTTGATAAAGCAATTTCATTAAGACCAAATGCATTTTGGTTTAAATATTATCGCGCTGAGCTAGCTTATGTTTTAGAGGATAATGAAACTGCCAAAACTCATGTGCTTAAAGCTCTTGAAGATGCTAAAGCTAGTGCCTCTGGTGATTATGGCTATATTGCTAAATGCGATTTATTAATTAAAAAACTAGGTATTAAATAATATTTTAAACCTATGATAACTAGTTAAAAATATCTTTTTACAGGCCTGTTAGATTAACTAATAGGTCTTTTTTTTGTTTTTAAGATAACCGCTTTTTCTTTTATTTTTGAAAGCAACTCTTTAAAATGATCTCCTGTTGTAAAAGGATTCATGATAGTAGTTCTTAAATACGTGATATCATTTAATTTAGTTTGTAAAATATAGAATTCACATTCTTTTAGTAGCTCTTGACGAATAGTTTGATTTATATCATCAAGTTGATTATTTGTTAACTCTTGATCGTAATATCTAAAACACACAATATTAGACATAGGTTGTATTGCAATTTCAAAATTAACATCTTCATTTAATATTCCGGCAAATACTTCACCCAAATGATATAGTGTAGTTACAAAATCATCAAAAATAGTAATTCCATAATGTTTTATAGCTGCATACCAATGTATGGACATCATATGTTTAGTACATTCAAAAGTACGTTTAGCTAAATTATACCATTCTTTTTCGTTAGAAAGCTCTAATAAGTAATCTGCTTTCTGACTAAATGTTTGATAAGAGTGGTTTTCGTCTTTAAATAACAGAGCTGTTGTTAACGCTGGCATCATTAACATTTTATGTCCATCTATAACTACAGAATCAGCATATTCGATTCCTTTTAGAATATGCTTGTAAGTTTTTGAAAAAATCGCAGCTCCTCCGTGAGCTCCATCTACATGAAACCAGATATTTTTTGATTTACAAAAAGCAGCTAAAGCTTCTAAATTATCATACACTCCTGTTGCTGTTGAAGGTGCACTACCTACCAAAGCAAAAATTTCTATTCCATTTGATTTTGCATCGTTATAATAATACTCTAATGCATCAATTTGTATAGCGAAATTAGAATCTGTAGGAACTTTAATTAAACCTAATTCCCCTAATCCCATAATTCCAACAGCCCTTTCTATGCAATAATGAGCTTGGTCAGAAACCATAACTCCTAATTTTCTAGTATTACCTTCTTTCCATATATCTTCTGTAACTTTAGCTTTTCTAGCACTTAACATTGCGGTTAAGTTAGCTAATGTACCACCAGCAGTTAAAAAGCCTGAAGCAGTATTAGAGAATCCAATTTTTTTACAAAGTAAATCGGTAATAATACGCTCTATAGAAGTGCCAGCAACTCCCATTTCGAAAATACCCATACCATTATTTAATACGCTCATGGTTAACCCTGTAAGCCCAGTAATTGGAAGTGTAGGGTTAATTTGATGACCGATATATTTTGGATGATGAAGATGAATGGAATGCTGAATTAAATTATCAAAAAAATCTTCAGATCTACCTCCCTCTAAATACTGTTTCCAATATTCCAACTCATCTTCGGGGGCATTCCAATAATTAGATTTTGGTGCTGTTCCATTAAGGTTATCACTTAAGTGTTTAGTTAATTTATCGATAAGCTCGTGACCTTGAGCTCTAAATGTTTCTGGATTATAAGCGTCTCGTAATAAGTCTAATTTCATTGAAAAAATAATTAATGCAAAATTAGAGTAATTGGAGATATCTTCAATAACTATTCTGTAAAATAGTTTTTTAATTAGCTCAATCTTTTACATATTCTTCAAATCTTTTTTTATTAAAATCAATAGAAGTATCTGCTAGAAAATCAAGAATGGATAAATGTCCGGCACCTATAAGTAAAAAGATACGATCTTTTCCAGGGTTATTAATTTGTAATAGATTATGAAAAATCCTTAAATTTCTATTATACCACCACATCGCATTGTCTGGGCCAAAATAATCATTTCCTTCACCCATTTTAAAATTGCCAATTAAGTAGTGTCCATGCATAATTTTTATTGTTTTAGGGGCGTTCATATGAAGGAAGCTATCTATTAAAGGAATTTCTGTCTTCATTTTATCACCAATAGCATACATTTTTGTGAAAGTTTGATGGATTTGTAACTCGCGTTGCAATAAAGATTGATCTGCTTTTTGACGATAATAAGTTTCTTTTTTAGAATATTCTTCACTAATAATATCATTATTCCGTTTGGCAGGTGCATCTACAGCATATACTTTTTTGTGTCCCAGTAATTTTGCTACTCGAAATCCTATTTGGTAAACTTCATTTCGTCTTAATTCAAAATTACCTACTAAGTATTCATTGTATAGCGAATCAAGTCGTTTTTGTCTGTTTTTTCGCCATTCAACTGCAATTTTCGTAGGTGCATATGTTTTAATCGCGTCAATGATTTTCATTAATTCTTTTTGTCTTAGGTCCGACATAATGTCGACCTCATATTCAGGTTTATATTCATCCAGGCCTGGATTATTAAAATGGAATGACCCTAAAATCATTAAATCTGAAAATTGAATATCCTTAAAATGATTATCAATATCAAATCGATTGTTTTGAGCTATACTGGTTTGAACGACTATAACTAAAATTAAATGCTTGAATATATTTTTCATGGGTATAAAATTTAAAATTATTATGTCAAAAGTACCTAGCGATTTCTTGCCTTAAAGTTTTATTATACCAAGAACACCTTTTGCTAAATCAAACCATGAAAAAAATAGGACTACTAATTTAATCTTGTATTTTTAGTATTATATATAAACAAACTCTTATTTCGTCCTAAAAAAAAATGGACTTAGCTTGTAATAGGTATTTTTGAAGTATGGAATTAAAAAAAACATGGAAATATCATCTTTTGTTAGCAATAATCATAGAAATTATGGCGTATTTTAGTGATTATGTTTATGGTGGTAGAGAACGATTTATAGGAAATTTCGAATCTGGCCAAGTACTACTTCGAATTACATTTTTAATTACTTTTTTTAGTACATATTTTATAAATTATTCAATCGTTTGTCCAAGAACATTATCTAAAAAGAAAGTTGGACATTTTCTAATCATTATATTAGTAATGCCATTTGTATTTGCAGGTATTCGCTACTTTCTAGAAGAAATTTTAGTGTATAACCTCTTTGGGTTTCACAATTACCATGAATCAAAACGCGTGTTTTGGTATTATGTGTTTGATAATTCATATTTTACTATTAAAGCATTGTTATTTAGTACATCAATGTACTTGCTCTTTATGTATATTAGGAATTTAAATAGAATTCATCAATTAGAACTCGAAAATAAAAAAGCAGAATTAAGTTTTTTGAAAACCAAATTAGAACCTCACTTTTTATTTAATACACTTAATACATTTTATACAGAACTTATAGACGCGCAACCAAAAACGGCAAAGAGTATTCATAAACTTTCTGATTTATTAAGATACGTTACTTATGAAACAAATAAAGAACATATGCCGCTAACAGAAGAGTTGAAGTTTATAGAAGATTACCTCTATTTTTATAAAAAACGCTATGAATCTAATTTATTTTTAAACTACACAGTAAAAGGTAATGTGACTAATCAGCAAATTCCTCCTCTAATTTTAATTCATTTTTTAGAAAATATCTTTAAACACGGGGTTTATAATCATAAGGAAACTCCGGCAACATTAAAAATTAATATTGGGAATGAACATTTAACAATTGAAACTAAGAATAAAATATCCAAGGGGCAGAATTATAGTGATAAAGGCATTGGAAGAGATAATTTAATTAAACGACTTGACCTATTATTCGAGGATACTTATGAGTTTAGATATAATGAGAATGAAAGCTATTTTGAAACATATTTAAAGTTTCCATTAACCAATAACTAATCTATGAAACACCTAAAATGTTTAATAGTAGACGACGAACCACCAGCAATTCGATTACTTGAAAAGTATATTGAAAAGATACATTTTTTAGAATGTGTAAGCACTAGTACAAACTCTTTAGAAGCATTAGCGATTATTGAAAAAAGAGATATCGATCTCGTGTTTTTAGATATCCAGATGCCAGATTTGACTGGAATACAACTTTCAAAAATTATTGATGAAAAAACTAAAATTATTTTTACCACTGCATATCCACAGTTTGCCATAGAAAGTTATGAACTTAATGCTGTAGATTATCTTTTAAAGCCTTTTGATTTTGAACGTTTTTATCAAGCTATATTAAAAGTTAAAAGTGAAAATAAAGTAAACCCTATAAAGCCAGATGAAGCGTTTATATTTATTAAAACTGACGGCAAAAATAATTTTGAAAAGGTATATATAAAAGACATCTGTTATATTGAAGGCTTGAAGAATTATGTAGCGATTCATTTAACAAATAAGCAAATTATTACTTATAATACCCTAAAGCATATTGAGACTTATTTACCATCAAGTGCATTTGTTAAAATCCATAAATCATTTATTATAGCCTTACAACATATTGATAAAACCGATTCATTATCTGTGCAAATTAAAGATAAGTATTTACCTATTGGGAACACATATAAACAATTGTTTTTTGATGTGATTAAGAAAAATAAACTTTAGAGCATTATGAGCAAACTAAAAAAAGTACTAAAGAAAATCAACTATATTCAGTTAAGCTTAGATTTAATTATTGTATTTATAGGAGTTACTTTAGCATTTGTGTTTACAAATTATAAAGAACAACAAAAAGAAGAAAAAGAAACGCAGCGTGTTATAGGATTATTAAAAGTAGGGATTGAGCGATATGAAGGACTATTTAAAGGTTTTATTCAAAGACATGATGTCTATAATGAAGAATTTAGAGAACGCTTAAATAATGGCTTTGTACAAAACTATCAGGGTATCACTTATCCTTCTCCACAATATCCAACACATGTGATATCTCAGTTGTTATCTAACCAAAGAAATTTAAATACAGACGCATACGTGCTTTTAATTAGTTTTTCTAACGGAATTAAAAGATTGATATATACTGAAGAGAAGTTAGTTGAAAACTCAGAAAAATACATTCAACTTCCTGAAAATACGGGAGCTGTATCTCCTATATATTATATAGAACAAGAAAAATGGGCAAGACAATATTTACGTTATTTAGATATAAGAAAAAATATTTTACAAGAACTAGTGGCTATTATTAGTCAGTTAAAAACACTTATTTAAGTGAGATTAATTTTATTTGAAGATAGTTTTAATAACACTTTTATAGGTTAAGCCTATAGGAATTTGACGATTATTTAAATGAATAATATTACCTTCAATAGATTTTATTTTCTGTTTTGAAACAATAAAAGATTTGTGTATACGAATAAAATCAAAAGATAATGATCTCTCGAAATCTGAGATTTTCTGAAGCGTAACAATTATTTCATCTTCTAGATGCACTTTACAATAATTACCATAAGCTTCAATATATAGGATGTCATTTATATAAATTTGATGTAATTTTTTATCACTTTTAATGAATAATTGTTCTTCATGTAAATCATTTTTTGAAGTACCTATTGATTTAGAACCTAGAAATTGAACTTTATTTATCGCTTTTAAAAAGCGTTCAAAATCAAAAGGCTTTAAAAGGTAATCTATAATATCAAATTCGTAACCTTCTAGGGCAAACTCTTTATATGCAGAAGTAACAATTACCTTAGGAGGGTTAGATAATGTTTTTAGCATTTCAAACCCTGAAAGCTTAGGCATATTAATATCTAAAAATAATAGATCTACTTGCTGTTTCTGTATCAACTGCATAGCTTCAAAAGCATTATAACAGTTACCTACTTTGTTTAATTGAGGTAAATTATTAGCATAGCCTTCGATAATACGATGGGCAATAGGTTCATCATCTACTATAATGTAATTTATATTCATTTAAGTTTAATTATTAATTGTGCGAAAAATACGTTGCTTTCAGAATTAAATAATAATATATGTTTTTTTGGATAAAGCAATTGCAAGCGTTTTTTAAAATTTTCTAAACCTATCCCTTTCTCTTTTAAATTACTATTGTCATAATTGTTTTCTATACTAAAATTCAACTCTTTATCATTACTAGATAATTTTAAATTAATATAAGCATTATCTATTAAACTCTCTATCCCATGTTTAAAAGCATTTTCTAGTAACATTATGAGTAATAAAGGAGAAACCTGTAATTCTTCATTACTAATATTCTTTTCAAATGTAATAGACACTTTTTTTTGATATCGTATTTTATGAATTTCAATATATTGTTCCAAATATGAAACTTCATCTTTTATAGCAACAGTATCATTTTCTCCTTCATAAATGGTATATCGCATGATATCTGATAATTTTAATATGATTTCTGGAGTTTTATCAGATTTTTCAACAGCTAACCCGTAAAGGTTGTTTAATGTATTAAAAAAGAAATGCGGATCTATCTTGCTTTTTAATAAGGCTAACTCTGCTTCTGTCTTATCATTTTTTAACTGCCGATAATGCTTCCACAAATTAAATAACCAGGATAATGCAATGTATCCTACTGTAAGAAAAAAAAATAGTTGGAAAAGCCCAAATATATTACCATCGATTTCTGCTCTAGAAAGCTCTTCTTTTCGCTTGTAAGTCAACATTCCCCACAAAGAACTTAAGATTAAAACCCAAAGAATTATAGAACGATAGTATGTTTTGATAAACGATTTCACAACTCAAAAGTATCATTTAGAATGTTTTAAAACAACTTATTTGATGAACTGGAACATATCGCTGATAAACTAAATTGAAGCAATGATAAACCACCACTTAAAAAGTGTTCTGTAGTATTTAAACAAGAAGAAATATCATTCATCATATAGATTGGTAATTGCAATATCAAGCTTTTAATTTCGAGGTATTATTAAATCTAAAAAACTTTAATTATGAAAAATCATATCATTTACTTGTTTACATTATGCTTTGCATTGGGGTATTCGCAAAACTCAATTTCAGAATTTACTAATTCATTGGATAGAAATATCCCTAAACAGTTAAAAGAAAAAAATGTGCCAGGATTAGCTGTTGCTATTATTGATAATGCAGAGGTAATTTATAAAAAAGGGTTTGGATTAGCAGATATAAATAATCAAATTAAAATAACTTCTGAAACGGGTTTTAATATTGGTTCTATATCAAAATTATTTACAGCTTGGGGAGTCATGAAATTGGTTGAGAAAGGAAAGCTGAATTTAGATATTCCGGTAGAAAATTATTTAACCCGATGGAAGCTTCCAGAATCTAAATTTGATAAAAGCAAGGTTACAATCAGAGGCTTGCTAGGTCATACGGGAGGAATTTCGGTTCATGGTTATCCGGGATTTCATCCAGATGCAAAATTACCAACACTTGAAGCTTCATTGAATGGAGAAAACGGGCCAGTTAGAGCAAATGAAAAAGTAGAACTAATTTATGAACCACAAACCAAATTTGAATATTCGGGAGGTGGATATACGATCTTACAATTAGTGATAGAAGAAGTTACAGGGAAATCATTTGAGAAATATATGCAAAATCAAATTTTTAAGCCTTTAAAAATGAAACATACAAGTTTCACTATAAATCAAAATATATTAAAGAATTCCGCAACACCTTATGATGAAGATGGTAAAGAAGTATATTTTGAAGTGTTTACTGCGAAAGCAGCTGCAGGATTACAAACTACACTTGAGGATATGCTGATTTTTGTTAATGCTTCATTAAAAGGTAATAAGATATTAAACAAAGATACATTGCAATTAATGCGTAAACCTTCAAAATTAAGCAGAGGTAACTATGGATTAGGGTATATCATATTTCCGTTAGGAGATATAACAGTTAAAGGACATACAGGAACAAATACAGGTTGGGAATCCGCATTTTTATTAGATTTTGAATATAAAAGTGGTATGATAGCATTAACAAATGCCTCAAAAAATGGCGAAGCTGTAGCTAGAAGAATATTGCGTGAATGGGTGAAATGGAAGACCTCTCAAATTAAAAAATAAGAAGATGAAACCATTTTTTAAATTTATAATATTAATTACTACCATATTTTATTCACTTATTAGTCAAGCACAATTAGACTCATTATTTGTTTTAGAAATTAAACCTATTCAGAAAGAGATCTTGGCTAAACTGACCGGACAAAAAGCAATAAAAGATAACCTGTTTTTACTGCAAAGAAGTACACCTAAAGAACGACGTCTAACAGTAGACTATCTGTCTGATTATCTTTTTAATATGGGTTGGGAATTGTATAATCATCATTATAAAACAACCAATGGAAATCCGTTTTTAGATTTGATTTTAAAACCTATGACAGGCATTAATGTGGTTGCAAAATTACCTGCTACTAAAACCAGTAATGAATATATAATCTTTGGATCTCACTATGATTCAGAACGAGGAAGCCCAGGTGCTATAGATAATGCCTCTGGAATAGCTTTAAGCCTAGGGTTAGCCCATAAGTTAACAGATTTGAAAGAACGAAAAGTTAATTTTATAATCGTATTTTTTGATCAGGAAGAAGATAATGAAATAGGAAGTAAAGCGTATGCGAAATTGCTGAAAAAGAGCGGGAGAGAAGTACATTCTGTACATACCATAGATATGATGGGATGGGATAAAGATGATAATCGTGGATTTGAGATAGAGCTTCCTACTTTAAGCATGCAACAACTGTATGAAACCGAAGTTGAGAAATTCAATATTCCTCTTAGTATAACCAAAGTAAGTTCATCAGATCACAAATCATTTATAGATCAAGGGTTTAATGCTGTTGGAATTTCAGAAGAATATGTAAAGCGAGATACAACTCCTTATATTCATACGCCTAATGATACTTATGATACTGTGAATTTTAACTTTCTAATATCTACTACGCAAATTATATATCAAATATTTAAAAAATTAGCGCAATGAGTATAATTCAAAAGATTAAATCATTTAATGAATATGAAATATTACTTGTATTAAGTTTTGTACTCATCATTATAAAAAGTATGGAGTATTTATTTATTGGAATTTTTTATCCATTAATAATCATTATATTATTATTAAGTCCATTCATATATATCGCTTTTGGAGCAAAATGCAATTTTCAAAAAGCATTAAAATATTGGAGTATATTAATTATTTGTTACGGAACAATACGTGTTTTATTGCATGTTTTGACCTTTATAGAATCCAAAGGTATTCCATCTGCAGCATATTACCAATTCACATTATGGTATGGTTTAAAAAGTATGATTTATATTGTATTAGGTAGTGTATTGTTATTGAAGAGAAAGTACATTACTTATTAATCAATTATAAAAAAAGCGTTAGTGTAGGGACTAACGCTTTTAGAGAAAATTTAATTAGCTATTAATTAAAAACAATACTTGTTTTCTCTTTTTACTTTTTCTGCTATAGCATTACGTAAATCAACAATGTCAGGATAGTTTGTATATTTTGTAAAACGTTTAAGACCCATGAGCATCATACGTTGTTCATCACCTTCAGCAAATGAAATGATGCTTTCTTTTCCATTTTTTTCTACGATATCTACGGCGTGATACAAATATAATTTAGCCATCGCAATTTGTGTAGCTTGTGCGTCTTCACCAAAGCGTTTTACATTTTTTTCAGTTCTTAAAATTGCAGATTCAGCCATATATATTTCAATTAAGATATCAGAAGCAGCGATGAGTAACTGTTGGTGTTCTTCTATTTGTGGTCCAAATTTTTGTACCGCAGCACCAGCTACCATTAAAAATGTTTTCTTTAGTTTGGCGATCATTTGCTTTTCTTCAGAAAACAATTCAGAATAATCTGGTGTTTCAAAAGAAGGAATACCCATTAATTCTTCTTGAACAGCCATTGCAGGCGTCAATAAATCTACATGACCTTTCATAGCTTTTTTAACTAACATTCCCACGCAAAGCATTCTGTTAATTTCATTAGTTCCTTCATAAATACGTGTAATACGTGCATCTCTCCAAGCTGCTTCCATAGGTGTTTCTTCGGAGAATCCCATCCCTCCATAAATTTGGATACCTTCATCTGCACAAGCTTGTACATCTTCAGATACTGCAACTTTAAGGATAGAACATTCAATAGCATATTCTTCAACACCTTTAAGTTCTGCTTCTTGATGTGAATTACCAGCAGCTTGACGTAAAGCAATACGATCTTCAATGTTTTTTGCAGCTCTATAACTTGCAGATTCTCCTACATAAGCATTGGTTGCCATTTCTGCTAACTTTACTTTAATTGCTCCAAAATCTGAAATTGGTGTTTTAAATTGTTTACGTTCATTAGCGTATTGAGTTGCCATAGAAGTAATACGGCGTTGCGAATCTAAACATGCTCCTGCTAATTTAATACGTCCAACATTTAAAGCATTCATAGCAATCTTGAATCCGTTACCTCTTGTAGATAACATATTTTCTACAGGAACTACTGTATCATTAAAAAATACTTGACGTGTGGACGAAGCACGAATACCTAATTTATGTTCTTCCTCACCTAAAGTAATTCCATTATTTGGATTGTTTTCTATAATAAAACCAGTAATGTTTTTATCATCTTCAATACGGGCAAATACAATAAATAACTTACAGAAACCTGCATTAGAGATCCACATTTTTTGCCCATTGATTTTATAAGATTTTCCATCAGTTGATAATTCAGCAGTGGTTTTTCCAGAATTGGCATCACTACCAGCTCCAGGTTCAGTTAAGCAATACGCTCCAAACCATTCTCCAGTGGCTAACTTTGGAACATATTTTAATTTTTGTTCTTCAGAACCATAAAGTGTAATTGGCATAGTACCAATACCAGTATGAGCACCAAAAGCAGTACTAAAAGATCCTGTACCACTAGAAATATAATCGCATACTAACATTGTAGATACAAATCCCATATTTAAGCCACCATAGGCTTCAGGAACAGAAACACCTAAAAACCCTAGCTCACCAGCTTTGCGCATACATTCTTCGGTAAGTGCATAATCTTTAGCCTCAAAGCGTGCTTTGTGAGGAATAATTTCGCGATCATTAAACTCTATAACAGCTTCTTTCATCATCTGCTGCTCTTCTGAAAAATCTTCAGGAGTAAAAATATCTTCACAATTGGTTTCCTTTACTAGGAATTGCCCTCCTCTTAATAGTTCTCTTTCTTCCATATTCTTTATATTATTTTGTAGTTTTAAATAATGAGATTTATTACGTTATCTCAATACCTAATTTCCGCATCCTTTATTTTTTAATTTAAAAATTCAAATATTCCACAAGCACCTTGCCCGGTACCTACACACATAGTTACTGCACCATATTTTCCTTGCATATTTTGTTTACGCATTTCGTCAAATAGTTGAACAGATAACTTAGCTCCAGTACAACCTAATGGATGACCTAATGCAATAGCGCCTCCATTAACATTAACAATATCTGGATTGAGGTTTAATTCACGAATTACTGCTAAAGATTGAGAAGCAAAAGCTTCGTTTAATTCAATTAATGATAAATCATCTTGCTGTAATCCAGCTTGCTTTAATGCTTTTGGAATCGCTTTTACTGGACCTATTCCCATAATGCGAGGTTCTACACCAGCAGCAGCATAATTAACTAATCGTGCAATAGGTTCAAGGTTTAACTCTTTAACCATGGTTTCACTCATTACCATAACAAAAGCAGCGCCATCGCTCATTTGAGATGAGTTACCAGCAGTAACACTTCCGTCAGCAGCAAACACAGGACGTAATTTAGCTAGAGCTTTTATACTTGTATTTGCACGAGGGCCTTCATCTTTAGTTACTGTATATGATTTTGTAGCTTTTTTACCATTGTCGTCAATGTAAGTTTGCTCAACTTCTATTGGAACAATTTGATCTTGAAAACGATTTTCAGCTTGAGCTTTTAACGCTTTCATATGAGAGTTAAACGCAAATTCATCTTGATCTTCACGAGAAACTTTAAATTGATTTGCAACTGCTTCAGCAGTATTTCCCATTCCCCAGTAGTAATCTTCATGACCAGCTTTTACAATAGCATCATAATTTAACTCAGGTTTAAATCCGGTCATGGGTACAGCACTCATACTTTCAGCACCACCAGCAATGATACAATCGGCCATTCCAGCTTGAATTTTTGCTGTAGCAACTCCAATAGTTTCTATTCCTGAAGAGCAAAATCGATTGATTGTTACTCCTGGGACATCCACAGAATTTAATCCCATTAAAGAGATTAGTCGCGCCATATTTAATCCTTGAGAACCTTCTGGCATTGCATTACCAACTATAACATCATCAATTCGTGATGCCTCTAACTGAGGTAATTCTTTCATCATATGCTGTATGGTTTCAGCAGCTAATTCATCTGTTCTTTTAAATCTGAATACACCTTTAGGGGCCTTCCCAACTGCTGTTCTATATGCTTTTACTATATATGCTTGTTTCATTTTCTAAATTTTTATAATTAGATTTTAGATTGGTTAGAATCATTTATTATAACCTTTTCTAATTACGGAGTGGTTTTCCAGTTTTCAACATGTGCTGAATGCGTTCTAATGTTTTACGTTCTGTACAAAGAGATAAAAAAGCTTCGCGTTCTAGATCTAATAAATATTGTTCACTTACTAAAGTAGGTTCAGATAAATCTCCACCTGCCATCACATAAGCTAATTTGTTTGCAATTTTCTTATCATGCTCAGAAATATAATGACTTGCTTCCATAGAGTCTGTTCCTACCAAAAACATACTTAAGGCTTGTTTTCCTAGTACTTTTACATCTTTGCGTTTTACAGGTTGTGTATAACCAGATTCAGCCATTAATTTAGCATACGCTTTTGCAGTAGCAATTTGTCGATCTTTATTAACCACAACAATATCCTTTCCTTTTTGAAGAATCCCTAAATCAAAAGCTTCATAAGCAGAAGTTGCCACTTTAGCCATGCCAATAGTTAAAAAATACTCTTGAAGCACATTGAGTTGAACGTCTCCTTTTTTAAATGTATCTGAAGCACGCAAAGCCATTTCTTTAGAACCACCTCCACCAGGAATAACACCTACACCAAATTCAACTAATCCGATATAGGTTTCAGCAGCAGCTACGACTTTATCAGTATGCATTGATAGCTCGCAAGAACCACCAAGCGACAAGCCATGTGGAGCTGCAACCGTAGGAATGGACGAATAACGCATGCGCATCACGGTGTCTTGAAAGTATTTGATAGCCATATTTAACTCGTCATATTCTTGCTCAACAGCCATCATAAATATCATCCCAATATTGGCACCTACCGAAAAATTTGCAGCTTGATTTCCTATCACCAAACCTTGATAATTTTTTTCAGCTAAATCTATAGCTTTATTTAATCCAGCGAGCACATCACCACCAATGGTATTCATTTTAGATTGAAACTCTATATTTAAAATGCCATCTCCTAAATCTTCAATAACTACTCCTGAGTTTTTAAAGACCTCATTAGATTTTCTAATATTATCTAAGATGATAAAAGCGTCTTGTCCAGGTATTTTTTCTTGAGATTGCTTCGGAATATCATATGCATAGGTTGCACCATCTTTTACTGTATAGAATGACGAATTACCAGATGCTAACATCTCTATTACCCAAGCTGCAGGCTCCAAACCTTCAGTTTTCATTATATCAATTCCTTTTTCTACACCAATGGCATCCCAAATTTGAAAAGGGCCATGTTCCCATCCAAAACCAGCTTTCATAGCATCATCTATTTTATACAAATCGTCTGAAATTTCAGGAATTCGATTGGTAACGTAAGCGAAAAGAGCTGCAAATGATTTACGATAGAATTCACCAGCTTTATCTTTTCCGGAAACCAATATTTTAAAACGATCAATAACGTTATCTATAGTTTTGGTAAGCTCTAAGGTTGCAAATTTCGCTTTTTGTGCTGAGCGATATTCCAATGTATTTAAATCGAGAGATAAAATTTCTTTTTTGCCTTCTGCAGATATACTTTTTTTATAAAAACCTTGTTTAGTTTTACTTCCAAACCACTTATTTTCTACCATTGTATTGATGAAATCGGGTAATTTAAATAACTCTAAACGCTCATCATTTTTACAATTATCAGCAATACCATTGGCAACATGTACCAAAGTATCTAAGCCAACAACGTCTACTGTTCGGAATGTAGCAGATTTTGGTCGACCAATCACTGGACCAGTTAGCTTATCAACTTCTTCAATGGTTAATCCTAATTCTTTTACTTGATGGAATAAACTTTGAATTCCAAAAATTCCAATTCTGTTTCCTATAAATGCAGGTGTGTCTTTGGCAATTACAGATGTTTTTCCGAGGAATTGCTCACCATAAGCATTTAAAAATTCTAATACTTCAGGATTGGTTTTTGGCCCAGGAATGATCTCAAATAATTTTAAATAACGAGCTGGATTAAAAAAGTGTGTACCGCAAAAATGCTTTTGAAAATCATCACTTCTTCCTTCGTTCATGAATTTTATAGGAATTCCAGAAGTATTAGACGTGATTAATGTTCCAGGAGTTCTATGTTTTTCAAGATTTTCGAATACTTTTTGTTTAATATCTAAACGCTCTACCACAACTTCAATAATCCAATCTACATCTTTCACTTTTGCAATATCGTCTTCTAAATTCCCTGTGGTAATTCTGTTTGCAAATTTTTGCAAATAAATAGGAGAGGGTTTCGATTTCAAAGCTACTTTAAGAGAATCATTTACCAAACGATTACGAACCACCTTATTTTCGAGAGTTAACCCTTTAGCTTTTTCAATTTCATTAAGTTTATTGGGTACAATATCTAACAGTAAGACATCTACGCCAATATTTGCGAAATGACATGCAATACCACTACCCATAATGCCTGAACCAATGACTGCTACTTTTTTTATTCTTCGTTTGCTCATTTTTATTTTAAAATAGATGCTATTTTTTTATTGTATATTTTTTTGTTTGAAACCATTTCATTTATTAGTTCAGCAACTTCATAGAAGTGGTTCAACTTTTCTTCTGAAATGTTATTACGTATAGTTTCATTAAAAGTCAATACCCGTTCTCGAGAGTATTCTCTTTTTTCTTTTCCAAAATCTGTAAGATGTATTATAACTCCGCGACCGTCTTTTGGATTTGGCCTACGTTCGATTAAACCTAGTTCATCCATTCGTTTTAATATTCTAGATAAACTCGTAGCTTCCATTCCCATTTTTGGGCCTAAGGCTGTTGAAGCTGTACCTTCTTCGGGATCTATACTTAATAGCGTAAATCCAGTTGCCATGGTGGTATCAAATTTTGCAGCTTCTTCATTATACATTTTGTTTACAGCCAACCAAGTGGTTCTTAAAACATAATCAATGGTTTTATCTTTCATCTAATTATAATATTTGTTGAGAGGTCACTTTTGTAAGTTCACGCATTACAAGTACACTCTTGAATTAATAGCTAAGTCAAAGATATAAAAATTTATTATGCATGCATAATAAATTAGAAAAACTTAACAAATAATAAATGTTTTAGTAAAAGAATTAAAAAATAATAATTTAAGATCGATAAATCTTCTCTATAAGATGTGCATAAATATTTTTAATGACGCTACGTTTCATTTTCATAGTAGGAGTAAGATGACCAGCGTCTATAGACCATACTTCGGGCGTCAATTCAAAACGTTTTATTTGTTCCCAGTTGCCAAAATTCATATTACAACTGTTAATCTCTTCTTGAATACGTTCTATAATAATTTGAGATGATGCAATTTCAGCTTCAGTTGTACCTACATCTTTATTTTTTCGCTCAATCCAATCTTTGATAAAATCAAAATTTGGCTGTATAATGGCAGCAGGCATTTTTTCGCCTTCACCTATAACCATAACCTGTTCTATAAATCGAGATTGTTTTAAGATATCTTCTAAAAGCGTTGGAATAACATATTTACCACCAGATGTTTTAAACATCTCTTTTTTACGTCCTGTAATTTTTAAAAACCCATCGTCGGATAATTCACCTTTATCTCCGGTGTGAAAATAACCGTCAATAATTACTTCAGCTGTTTTTTCTGGATCTTTATAATAGCCTAACATCACGTTTGGACCTTTAACAAGTATCTCACCATCACCAGCTATTTTAACCTCTACATTATTAATAACGCGTCCTACAGTACCTATTCTAAAACCTCCACCACGTTCATCATTTACAGAGATTACAGGTGAAGTTTCTGTTAAACCATAGCCTTCCATAATAGGCATACCTGCTGCTGCAAAAGTTCGGGTAAGCCGTGATTGCAAAGCTGCACTTCCAGATACCATAAGTTCTAATTCTCCACCAAGACCTTCTTGCCATTTACTAAAAATAAGTTTGCGAGCCAGCTTGAGTTGCTTCTCGTACCACCAACCATTTTTACCATAAGGTTCATACTTCAGTCCTAAATTAATTGCCCAAAAAAAGAATGCTTTTTTAATGCCTGACAATTCAGTGCCTTTAGCAACAATTTTATCGTATACTTTCTCATAGAGACGAGGTACAGCTGTCATTACATTAGGCTTAACCTCTTTAAGGTTATCACTCATTTTTTCGATAGACTCAGCAAAATAAATTTCTACGCCACAATATTGATATAAGTATAAGATCATACGTTCAAATACATGACAAACTGGTAAAAAACTAAGTGCTTTAGATTTTCCATAATTAAAGGGAACGCGTGTTTCACTATCCAATACGTTGGATACTAAGTTATTGTGTGACAACATAACTCCTTTAGGCGTTCCTGTGGTTCCAGAAGTATAAATAATAGTTGCAAGATCGTTAGGTGTTACGGAAGCTTTTATGTTTTCTACTTCAGGTTGATTACTGTTATCTTTCCCTAATTGAAATAATTCTGAATAATGTTTGCAACCTTCAATTTCATCAAAAGAATACACTTCCTTTAATTGTGTATTATCTTTGATCACATTTATTTTTGCCAGTACTTCTTCATCAGAAACAAAACAATAAATAGATTCGGAATGATTAATGACATATTCATAATCTTCGGCACAAATGGTAGGATAAATAGGTATATTTTGAGCTCCTACTTGTAAGACACCTATGTCTATAAGATTCCATTCAGTTCGATTATTTGTGGAAATTACAGCAATTTTGTCTCCTTTTTTGACACCCAATCTAAGCAAAGCACGACTTATAGCATTGGCTTTATCGATATATTCTTGTGATGAAATGGATTGCCATTCACCATCATATTTTGTAGTAAATGCTTTATCTAGATTATAAGTATCTCGTTGGTGATACGGGAAGTCAAAAAGTCGAGTGATATTTGCCATTAAAAATTATGAGATTTTGAAATGCCAAATTAGGAAATAAAATGTGGTTTTGAAATAATATTTTATTATTAATACCTAGACAATTGGTTAATAACTACGTTATTGGTTTTTTTTAACTGAATATCGTTAAATCTTATAGTATAAAACTCAATACAAACATTGTTTTTTCTTTTTCAGGCTTAAAGTAGATAGTGCCCCCGTGGGATTCCATAATGCTTTTAGTGAGTGTTAGCCCTATTCCAGACCCACCTTTACGAGTAGTAAAATAGGGAACAAAAATATTATCTTTAATATCTTCTGAAATACCAATACCATTATCTGAAAAATAAATATTGATTTTATTGTTAATCTGTTTTACTTCTATGCTTATGTTTAATTGATCTTTTATGGCGTTTAAGCTGTTAGAAATTAAATTAATAAATACCTGTTCTATTTGTTTTTTATCAATATTTAATATATAATGTTCTGAGTTATCAAATATTACAGTAACATTATTTTCTTCAAACTCTTGTTTAAATAGTACTAAAGTATTTTTAATAAGCTGGTTAATATTTGTTTGTTCTTTCTCAGGTAAAGGTAATTCAGTTAAAGTTCGATAAGTATCTACAAAATTGGTAAGATGTAATGAACGTCGATTAATAATTTGTAAGCCTTGTGAAAGTTCATCTAAAGCTTCTTTATCTGGTTCTTCTTGTAATAAAGAGTTTAAATTACTGGCCAAAGTACTAATAGGAGTAATAGTATTAATGATTTCGTGAGACATTACATTCATTAATTTATACCAGGATTCTTTTTCTTTTTTATCAATAACCTGTTGGATAGTTTCTAAAGTAATTATTAAATATTCAAAATTATAAGTTTTAGTTACTGATGTTTTTAAATAAAAAGTTTCTGCTTGATCATTAATATTAAGAGAGATTGTTTTTCTTTGCTTTTTCCAAGATTGTTGATCTATTAAATCGATTAGTGGCTTTATTTTCTCTTTTAATAATTCCCATTTATAATATTTAGGAATCTTTAAAAACCCAGTAAATGTATCATTAAGCTGATAGACCTCAATAAGGTTTTTACTGTCTTTTCTTAAAATAAGTGTACCTATAGTTAAACTCTCAATAATATTAGTAAAAATAAGTTGTTCTGAACTTTGTTTTAAATCTCGTTCTTTGTATTTTTTTATAAGTAGAGCTGTTTTATGATAGAGACTATTTTTTCGTTTTCTTTTTGAAATAGAAATAGAATAGTCATCGTATAATAAACAATCTATAGATTTTTCAATATCAGCTATTAAAGATTTTATGTAATCTATAAATAAGAAAATTTGAGCAATTAAAAAGACACAGAAAATAAAAAACGTAATGATATATTTATTGATCAAGAAGTAGTAAATCGCAATTCCATTGATACTTAGTAAAAATGCTCTTATAATAATTTGTATGTAGATGTTTTTTGTCAAATTACATTTTATATTTTTCTAATCGTCTATATAATGCAGCTCTTGTTAATCCTAATTCTTTTGCGGCTTTACTAATATTACCTTGATGCTTATTCAATGCATTTTTTATGAATGTTTTTTCAGTATCTTCTAAGTTAAGTGTTTTGGGTATATTGGTTTCAAATTTTTTTGTTGAAAAATGTAAATCTTCCATTTGAATCGCGTTAGTATCTGAAATGATAGTAGCACGTTCAATAATATGCTCTAACTCTCTAATATTACCTGGCCAATGGTAGTTTAGCAACGCATCAGAAGCTGATTTAGAAATAGTTTTTATCAGTTTTCGATACTTATTTGCTTGTGTTTTTAAAAAATGATTGGCTAATAACAATATATCTTCCTGACGTTCTCGTAAAGGAGGGAGGTGTAATTCTATCGTATTAATTCTGTATAATAAATCTTGACGAAAATTATCTTCATCCATCATTTTATGAATATCTGCATTAGTAGCACAGATAATACGTGCATCAATGGGACGCTCAATAGCTTCTCCTAAACGCATTATTTTTTTATTTTGAATTACAGTTAATAGCTTCGCTTGAAGATGTAAAGGAATATTTCCTATTTCATCTAAAAAGATAGTACCACCTTTAGCCAATTCAAATCGTCCTTGAGTATCTTTTTGTGCATCCGTAAAAGCACCTTTAGCATATCCAAATAATTCACTTTCAAATAAGTTTTCGTTTAAAGACCCTAAGTCAATATGAATAAATGGATGTTTTTTTCTATTGGATTGTA
This sequence comes from Flavobacteriaceae bacterium, assembly GCA_003443635.1. NCBI lineage: Bacteria > Pseudomonadati > Bacteroidota > Flavobacteriia > Flavobacteriales > Flavobacteriaceae > Flavobacteriaceae bacterium. The sequence continues at coordinate 1,551,583 of CP031964.1, forward strand.
AATGGATCTCTTTTGCGAATACATATTTTCCAGTTCCATTTTCTCCAAGTATTAAGATATTGGCATCAGTAGGAGCAACTTTTTGCATCAATTTTACAGCATCGTTCATTGCTGAAGAGGCTCCAATAATGTGCTCTGTTTGTTGGTGAAATTCCTTGTTTTGCTGCTCTTGTATGGTCTCCAACTGTGTGTTTTTTCGCTTTGAGCGTGCTAATTCTACACCAGCATTTACAATGGAATATAGTTTTTCACTATTCCAGGGTTTTAAGATAAAATCGGTTGCACCTTGTTTAATAGCGTCTACAGCAAGATTAACACTTCCAAAAGCAGTCATTAAAATTACAGTAGTTTCAGGACTTATCTCTTTAATTTGTTTTAGCCAATAAAGTCCTTCTTTACCATCTTCAAAACCAATGCGGTAATTCATGTCTAAAAGAACAACATCAATTTGCTGAGCTAGTTTTGTGATAATAGTTTTAGGATTGTTTGTTGTTATGATATTCGTAAAATGATTTTTCAAACTAATTTTAGCCGAAAATAAAATATCATCATCATCATCAACTAATAAAATGGAAGCTTCCTTTTTTCGCATATGCATAGTTACATATATGTTTGATATCGAACAAATTATTGTTCGAAAACGAACACTTCTATTTTAGTTTTTATTTTTAAATACCTGATAGTCAAATTCTTATGATTTATTCTTTATTGGCACATTTGTGGCACATATTCAATCAAGTAAATAAAACAGAAAATGGACAAACAAATCAAAGCTAAAAATAAAACTACAAATAAAATGCTATATATAGGGCTTCCCGTATTATTTGTTTTAATAATCACTGTACTTAACATGACTCGTAAGAAACAAATAAACTTAAAAGCAGATACTATTACAATACGAGAGGTAATAAAAGGAGATTTTGAAGATGTTGTACTATTTAACAGTATTGTAGAACCTAAAACATCAGTATTAATTAATGTAGTGCAAGGGGGATCTGTTGCTGAAATTTTTGTGGAAAGCGGACAAATGATAAAAAAAGGAACTCCAATGTTAAGTGTTTATAATCCAAATGCAGAATTAACATACTTAACAAGAGAAACGGCTATAGTAGAGCAGATTAATAATTTGAGAAATATTAGAGTTAATATTAAAAATCAACAATTAAACCTTAATGAACAATTGTTGAGTATTGACAACTCTTATAAAAATGCAAAACGTAAATATGTAACTGACACTACCCTATACGGAAAAGGAATTGTTGCTAAAAATGATTATGAAATCTCAGTACAAGAGTACAAATACCAAAGTGAACGTAATAAAGCCATTAAAGAAAGTGTATCTCAAGAGAAAACTGATAGAGCTGTACAACTCTCTCGCATTAATGCTTCAATTGGAAACATGCAAAAAAGCTTAGAATTACTAAGAAAAAACAAAGAAAATTTTATTTTAAAAGCACCTATTGATGGTTTACTATCATCTTTTAATCCTACATTGGGTCAAAATTATAATCAGGGAGAATCTATAGGAAAAATAGATGTCTTAGATGGCTTTAAGCTTGAGGCAAAGGTAGATCAGTACTATATTTCTAAACTGAGAGAACAGGTACGAGGTAACGTAAATACAGACAACGAAAGTTATGATGTAATCATTTCTAAAATACTTCCAGAGGTCATTAAAGGACAATTTCAAGTGGAACTTACTTTTGCTAATGACACTTTAAATGCAGATATAAAACGAGGAATGTCTCTGCAAACAAAAGTATATTTATCTAATAATTCGCAAGCACTATTATTACCAAAAGGATTATTTTATCAAAGCACTAATGGTAGTTGGGTATTTGTATTGAATTCTGAAAACAAAGCTGTAAAGCGTAATGTTAGAATAGGTCGAGAAAACCCTTTTTATTATGAGGTATTAGATGGTTTAGGGGAAGGGGATAAGGTAATTACATCTAGTTATGATGATTTTATAGATGTAGAAGAAATAAATATTAATTAAATAAAATAAGAGATGATTTTAATTGTAATAATTGTAGTGGTAATCGTAAACTTAATTTTTAAATAGTAATAAAATGAAATTTATTAAATCAGTTTTTATACTCGTAATTTTAATTTTGAGCACAGGTTGTTCAATTACTAAATACCAAAAAGACGGAAGTGTCGCAAATAAAGAATTCCATTATAAAACGGGTTTTACAACTTTAAAATCAGTTATTATTTTACCTGTAACCGTAAATGGAACGACAAGAAACTTTTTGTTTGATACTGGTGCAGATTTATCATTACTTCAAAGAGACAGTATAGTAGGAAAAACAATAAAAGTTAACGGTGCTTCTAATCGAACAATAAAAACAGGAAAAGGTTATGTGAAATCTATACAAATTGGTGACATAAATTTCTTAAATACGTATGCACTTAATAGTGATTTAAAAGGATTAAAAGAACAGATTACAGATTTTGGAGGACTCATTGGTCAACCCATTATAAGTAAAGCCAATTGGTTAATTGATTATCCTAACAAGAATATAGAAATTTCGAATACACATTTAGTTGACGATAGTTATCAATCTATTAAAATTAAAAGAGAAGATGGAGCTCCTTACATCTACCTTACCATTAACGGTAAAAAACATAAAGCAATAATAGATTTAGGCTCTTCCAGCACATTTTCTATTCCTAAGGGTTCAAAATTGGCATCAGAAGTTTTGAATGCCCATAATTTTGAAGACAATGAAAGAGAAATTTACACATTGGGTGGAATTCAAAAAATTAAAGAAAAAGTAGGTGTGTTACCTAGCATAAAGATTGAAAGTATTGAATTTAAAAATGTAAAAACAGATGTAAAACCTACAAGTCAATTACGAATTGGGAATAATTTTTTTAAAGATCATATTATTTATATCGATAATATAAATGGTGATTATAAAGTAAAAAAAATACAATAAATACAAAATAACAATTTTAAAATTACAGATATGCTTAAAAACTTTATAAAAACATTGTGTACGATTAGCTTTTTTGTGCTATTCCATTTACAAACTAATGCACAAGTACCTGTTAACTGGACAAATAAAAAAAATGTAACTACAAGAAATGGATATATTTCCAAATTTGATGGAGGTATACTTTGGGATTCAGGTGCAACTTCAAAGCAAATACTTAATGAAAAAATAGATGGTTGGATGGAAACCATAATTCAAAAAGCAAAACAACAAAAGATTATTGGATTTTCTAAACCTCAAAAAATTGAATTTTGGGAAAAAATTGATTATGCTATTTATATGAAAAAAGGAATTATTAGTATAAGTGAATCTGGTATGATAGTATTCAAAACTGATATAAAATGTAAAAAAGGAGATTTGATTAGAATAGAGAAAAAAGAAGGTGTAATAAGCTATTTGTTAAATGGGAAAGTGCTTTACGTCTCAAAAAAAACTGTTTCTACTGATCTTCGAGTACATACGGCTTTCTATATCAGTGGAACTGGTTTTTACAAAACTAAAGTATCTAATAGTTTTAAATCTTTAAAAAATCGAAGTAGAACTCCTGCTCAACTTAAACCTGGAGACGTTTTAATGACATTCGGTAATGGAGCATATGGAAAAACCATTTTTTTAAATGGTATGAATAAAGACACCTATGATGCCATAGAAAAAATAGATAACAAAGAATCATATTATGTATATTTTAATACAGAAAAAATGACCCAGGTTGATTTTGGTACTTCATGCCAATATTTAACTTGGATAAATAAATTAGTTATTGATCGTTCAGATAAGGTGAAAAACTACAATGCATTACGTTTTTTAACTCATTTAGAAGAAATATATTTTATTGATGGTAACCCCCAACTCCCAATATTAGATTTAAAAATTATTTCACAATCAAAAAACCTAAAAAAATTAGTAGCCTATAATTTCACTAAGTTTAATAATTATGAAATGCTTAAAAACTTCAATTTTCTCGAAGAACTTGAATTGGTAAATAGCTATATTAAAGATTTAAGTTTTTTAAATGGAATGAATAATTTAAAGAGACTTGATATCTCTGGACATTTGAATACATATCAGGGCTTAATATCAATAGGGAATCTTGCTAATTTACAAAAGTTAGATATTTCTGGTAATGAGAAAATAACCGATTTAAGCCCTCTTTATAATTGTACAAATTTAAAAGAATTAGTTGTAACAAAATCTGATCGCTCATTTTCTAATACCGAACTCGAAAAAATCAAAAAAGAGTTTCCAGAATTAATGATAAGCGAACGTGTAAACCATTAATTAGTGAATATTTAAAAATAATTAAAGCGTATTAAAATGATAATAATAAAAAACCTAGTGAAAGTCTATAGGACTGAAGAAATTGAAACTACTGCACTTAATAAATTAAGTTTAGAAGTTAAAGAAGGTGAATTTGTATCTATAATGGGAACTTCTGGTTGTGGGAAATCTACGTTATTAAACCTTATAGGATTATTAGATACACCAAATGATGGAAGTTATTTGTTTGATGAAGAAGAAGTAGCATCGTATAATGAAAAGCAACGTGCAGGGTTACGCAAAGCCAATATTGGGTTTGTGTTTCAGAATTTTAATTTAATTGATGAACTTTCGGTATACGAAAACGTTGAGTTACCATTAATTTACAATAAAGTAAGTAAATCTGAACGTAAAACACGAGTAAATGAAATTTTAGAGCGTGTAGGAATTGCACATAGAGCAAAACATTTTCCATTACAATTATCGGGAGGACAGCAACAACGTGTAGCTATAGCTAGAGCATTAGTAGCTAATCCAAAATTAGTACTAGCAGATGAGCCTACGGGAAATTTAGATAGCAAAAATGGAAATGAAGTAATGGAGCTGTTAACAGAATTAAATGTGCAAGGAACAACCATTATTATGGTAACACATTCTTCTTATGATGCGCAATTTTCAAGTAGAATAATTACTCTAAAAGATGGTGAAATTATCTCAGAAAGCGTAAATGATCACAAAATAGATGTTTTAGTTCAATAATTATTTCATTTTAAATCGATCAAAAAATAAACAATTAATTCAAAAAAAATGATACAAACGTGGTTTAAATTATTTTTCAGAAATAGTAAAAAGAACTGGTTAAATACTATTATTAACATTTCGGGTTTAACCATAGGGTTAACAGGCCTTATTATTGTATTACTTTATTATAACGATGAAAAATCTTATGATCAGTGGAATTCAAAAAAAGATACCATTTACAAAGTAGTTCATAAATTTGGAGATGGTCAAATATATGACTCTACTACAGACCCAGAAGGGCCTAAATCTAAAGAAGTCATACCAGAGATTTTAGATGTTTGTAGCATAGAATCATATTATTCTCAACAAATTTTAAGTTATAAAGACAAATCTGTTTATGAAACTAAATTGGTTGGAGCTAATCAAAATTATTTTGAATTTTTCCCACATCCAATATTGAAAGGAAGCCGAAATGAAATTTTGGCTACTCCAAATTCAATAGCTATTTCATCAAATATTGAAAAGAAACTTTTCGGGAATAAAGAATCATTAGGAGAAATAGTAAAATTAGGGAGAGAAGATTATATAGTAACGGCGGTATACGAATTACAAACACCATCTATAATTGAACCTCAAGTATTAGTTCATAAAATACCATCCACAAGCAATAACTGGGGAGGTTTTACTAATTATACATTTTATAAGGTTAAAGAAGACTCAGATATAGCTTTAATAGAAAATAAACTATACAATGTTTTTGTCGATAATTATTATAGTAGAAGAGCTTCTGAAAAAGGCATTACTACAAAAGAATATGTAGATAAAGAAGGTTCTATTCCTTTATTAGAACCTTTAGAAGATTTACGATTACATACTAAGGGAGATATTGGTTTATTGGAAGGGAAGGGAAATTATTTATTGTTGTTAATTATGATGGGGTTATCTATATTAATTATAATAATTTCTAGTATTAATTTCATCAATCTTTCTATAGCATCTGCTACCCAAAGAGCAAAAGAAGTTGGAATTAAAAAGACCTTGGGTGTTTCTAAAACCAAATTACGATTACAATTTATATTAGAAATATTAATACAAGGTGTGTTTTCATTGCTTATAGCTTTGGTTATTGTAGAACTATTACTTCCAGTATTTAATGTGTTTTTTGAAAAGCAACTATCACTAAGAAATTTTAATGTATTAGGGTTAGTAGTTATTCTTACTATTATAATAGCTTTAGTTATAGGAGTCACTTCTGCATTATATATTTCAAACTTTAAAATTATTAATGTTTTAAAAGGAAATATTTCAAGAAGTAAGAGTATGGTGTTTGCAAGAAACTTAATGTTAGGGTTACAATTTGTGATTTCTGGTTTCTTCTTTATTGGAGGTTTGATAGTATATGCACAGGTGGCTTATATGAGTGAAAAAGAACTAGGGTTTTCAGGAGAGCAAATTTTAGTAGTTAATTTTAATGATAATCAAACAAATAGAGTTAAACAATATAATTTAGTAAAAACAGTATTTGCTAATAATCCTAAAATAGCATCTATATCTTCATCTTTTGAAGCACCGGGAGTAAGTGAAGATATGTCTTTAGACATTGATTACTTAGATAGAGTAGTAGATGTAAAATTTATACCATTAGATTTTGGACACCTAGAAATGTTACAAACAGAATTGATTGAGGGACGGTATCTTTCTGAACAGTTTGTATCAGATACAATTAACAATCTTATTTTTAATGAAACTGCTATTAAACGATTAGGAATTATAGATCCTATTAATAAAATAGTTGATATTGATAGAAAAAAATTCAAAATCGTTGGTGTGATTAAAGACTATCATTTATCAAGTTTAGATAAAGAGATTAGACCTGCTTTTTTTACATACTACACAGGGTTTAGATGGATTAGAAATAGTATGAAGACTGTTCAATTTAAATTAAATCCAGAAAATACTCAAAGTGCTATAGCTGAGATAGAGCGTTTTTGGACTACTAAGTTAGAACCTGGATACCCATTTTCGTTTTACTTTTTAGATCAACAATATCATAAAACACATGACATTTATAGAAAACAACAAACATTATTTTTTATACTTACTTTCATCGTTATTTTCATTGCGCTATTGGGACTATTTGCTTTAGCAACGCTCACTATTCAGCAACGCTTAAAAGAAGTAGCTATTCGTAAAACAATAGGTGCAACAGTTAAAGAAATCATTATACAGCTAATAAAGAGTTTTTTAAAAATCACACTAATTGCTTCCGTAATACTACTTCCAATTGTTTATTATTTAATGCAAAATTGGTTGAATAATTTTGCATATCGCATAGAAATGCCTTTTTGGCCATATATTATAGCGCCTATTGTCCTATTGATATTAGTATTTACTGTAGTAGGCTTCAAGGCCTATAAAGCAACAAAAATAGACCTAATCAAGCATTTAAAATTCGAATAAATTCATATTAATCAAAAAATAAAAGTTATGTTTAAACAAATCACAATTAAAACAATTAGCATTGCAATTATACTATTATTATTTAGCTTAAATGGTTATGCACAGAATAAGATCACTCCAGTAGATACATTTAATAAAGTTATTATTAGCCCGCATTTAGAAGTAGTATTTCAAGAAGGAGAAGAAGAATCTGTAAAGATTGAATCGATTAATTTACCAATAGATAAATTTAATGCTGAGGTAAAGGATTTAACACTTCACTTGTATTTAGATGGCGCTAAAATTACATCTCCAACTAAGAAAGAAAAGAAAAATGGTTGGAAGCAAAGAACTTCTATTTATAAGGGAACTCAAGCAAAAGTGATTATTACTTATAAAGAAGTAAATACGTTTGCTTTAAGGGGAGAAGAGAAAATTGTATTTAAAAGCCCTTTAGAACAGGAAAAATGTACTTTAAATATCTATGGAGAATCACAAGTTTATATTAAGGAAGCAAATATTGATGATTTAAAGGTAGTTGTTTATGGAGAAAGTTTTTTAGAAATTATGGAAGGAGAAACAGGAGAACAAAAGTTTACTGTTTATGGAGAAGGTAAAGTAGATGCATTAAATGTAACAAGCGAGTTTACCAAAATTACTGCCTACGGTGATGGACATTTTAAATTGAATGCACAAGAGCGTTTAAAAATAACAGCATTTGGAGAACCTACAATTTTACATAAAGGGAATGCAAAAATGAAAGCGATGGTTATTGGAGAAGCTCACATAAAGAAGTTATTTTAATAGTTATTTATATATTAGTTACTTTAAATTATAAAACTAAGTATTATGAAACATCATCAAAAAACACTGTTCGTACTAATGATTTCATTTATAATGTTATCGTTTACAGAAACAAAAAATGTAATACACAAAATTAAAATTGTCAATAGTTCAGAACAATTATCTGTATCAGAGTTTATATTAAAAGAAGGAAAAACAGAGTTAAAAACAGGAAAAGATTATACGTTTTATGTGAATGTGAAATCCAAAAATATAAAAGGTAAAATATTAAATAATGATTATACTAAAACAAAACGTAAAGGAGTAGAATATAAAGTAACTTATGTTTATGAGTATGAATCTGGACCTGGGAAATATCAAAAGTCCAACCAAATATTTTGGATTTGGGATGATGGGGATATTACTAAACCATTTACACCAGAACATATTAATGTTGGGAAAATAACATTAAAAACTCAGGTAGAGAGAACAGATAATATGTAGTTAGTAATATTAAATTTGAAAATTGAATAAAAAATCTTTTGAATTAGTCAAAGGCTTTTTTATAAGTTTCTACTTTTGATTGATTTTTACAGTTAAGTCGCTTTATTTGTTAATAATACTTTTTTAAAGACCAGAAACGCGTTTCTGGATGAATAAATTTGTTTTTTTGCAATACAATTTCCCTCTGCATTAGATTTCTATAAGATTTATTTTAAATTGGTTCTACAAGTAAAATTATGAACTTAGAAACGATTATTTTATTATTGATTTCTGGACAAGGATTATTATTAAGTATAGGACTGATAACATCTATATTTAAAAAGAAGTATTCTAATCTTTTTTTAGGGATAATTATATTAGTTATCACTATTGAAATTTTAAATGCTGTAGCAATGCAATTTCAATACCATAGTAGAGATTATCCATTTCCATTTTGGATTTTAGGATCATATTGGTTAATCCCATCAGCATTATTTTTCTTCTTAAAACTCAATACTATTAAACTATATCAACTAAGACCATTAGTATGGCTCTTATTTATTCCTAGTATTGTAGAGATAATGATAGAATCGATTGCATTTTACCTCAATATTTATATGAGTGTTAATTATAAACTAATTGATTATACATTTTGGTTTGTATTTACAGAAGTTATGCCTTTATTAAGCATGATAATTGTATTAATTGTGTATTGGATAGATTTAAAAAGATTTAAATCAAAACTGAAAGATGTTATAATACAACAATACAAACAGCATCTGTTTAAGTTGAATATATTTTTTATACTGTTTAATGTTTTTACCTTATTGTGGTTTGTTCAGGGAGTTTTAAATTATCAAGTATTTTTGATTATTGAAGTTTTGCTAGCTACAATGTTATTTGCCATTGGATATATTGGTTATTTTCAACCATCTTTATTAGAGGTGCCTAAATCGTTAAAAACTAAGGTGATAAATAATGAATTTCATCACTATAATGATACTATAGAATTAAAACGATTAGAGCTCCTCTTTGAGATTAAAAACATATATACAAAACCCAAATTGTCTCTTAAAGAAGTAGCTCAAGAATTAAAATTACCACAGCGATATGTTTCTATTCTCATAAATTCATACCATAATACAAGCTTTCGAAATTTTGTAAATATGTATCGTGTTAATGATTTTAAGCAACGCGTTAAAGACCCTAAAGAAACTCATAAAACATTACTGGCATTAGCATTAGAATCTGGTTTTAATTCTAAATCATCATTTAATCAGATTTTTAAAGAGTTTACAGGTAAAAATCCTTCAGATTTTTTAAATAAATAATTTTACATCCAAAAACGTTATTCTGGACGTCCAGAAAAGAACTTTAAAGCGATTTTAATTTACAACACCTTTTTATTTGTAGTAAATATTAAAATTACTATAATGAAAAAAGTATTCTTTTTTATTTGTACATACTGTTTTTGTTGGATCAGCAAAGGACAAAGCGACCTCAATTCTTCATTTTCTTCTAACCCCGATGAGGTTCTGTTTTACACAGAAGATATCACTCGATTCTGGAATGTATTTGATGAAACCTCACCCAAATTTAAAAGCAAAGTTTGGGAACAAGACTACTTGGAAAAGGGGAGTATTGGGTTAAAAAACTTTATTAAAAATAGAATCACTAGTGGTAAATATTTAAGTAAAGTGATTAAAAAGAACCTAAGCTACTATAATTCAATTAGAGAAACATCGTTAAACATCAATCATAATACCGAAGAGTTTTATACTATTTTTCGAAAATTAAAAGCAATTTATCCACAAGCAGTATTTCCAGACATATATTTTGTTATTGGAGCAAAAAATACAGGAGGAACAATTTTTAATGAAGGACTTATTATAGGGATTGAACGCTTCGGAAAACAAACTGAAAGCTTCACACCTGATATACCTATTGACGAACTAGATGATACTATTGCTCATGAACTGATTCATTTTCAGCAGCGTTATAGTAGGAGTAATACATTATTAGCACAATGTATACGAGAAGGAGCAGGAGATTTTTTGGGAGAGATGCTAACAGGACATCATGTAGGTAGTGATATGTATGCTTATGGTGATGCTCATATTACAGAACTTAAGACTGAATTTATAAGCCGAAAAGATGGTAACGATTGGTATAATTGGTTATACTATTCTAGAGATAAAACACGTCCAAGAAACTTAGGTTATTGGATAGGTTATAAAATTTGTAAAGCTTATTATGAAAAAGCTAAAGATAAGAAACAAGCCATTGTTGATATTTTGAATATCCAGGATTTTGATTTGTTTTTAAGACAAAGTGAATATTTAAAAAACTAGCTTAATATATGAAAGATTATTGCATATTAATAATAGTATTATTTACTTCTTGTAATCGAGTAAATACAGAAGTAGAGAATAATAAAAGTAGCAAATTAAGAATTGAAATTAATAAAAATATAGAATTACTTGGTTTTGGATATTTTATTGGATTTGAAGGATTAAATATAGAAAATAAGACGGTAGAAGTTAATGGTGAAATAATCCCTAAAAAAGAATGGCATAATTTCGGCTATTCATTTTATGAGAAATATAAATCTTTTGCTTCGAATGAAAATGCTATAAAAAGTTTTGCAATAGCAGATCATCTTTGGCTGGATTATTTAATTGCCTTTTTATTACAAGTAGAAGAGTTCCCCAATGCAAAATTACCTGAAACTTTAGATGCTTCGTATTATATTAATTTTTCTAAAGATAAGAATATGGCTGAAGCTAAACTTAATGCTACAGCTTTCTTAGACTGGTTAAACAAATTTTATGAAGAAGTTAATTTTGATTCATTTTTATCTCAATCTAAACCATATTATAACAAAATAATAGAAGAAGTTACTAATGCAATACCCAATGCTACATTCATTGCCGAAATGGAAATGTTTTATCAAAAAAGATATGATAGCTATGTGCTAATTCCAAGTTTAACTATCCCTAAATCAATGGGATTTGGTATTCGAATGTTAGAAAAAGATTCATCAAGAGTTTTTAATGTTTTTGGCGCATTAGATTTTCAAGAGTTTAATAATATTAAAAAATTAAAAATGGGATTTAACCACCCTAAAAAATTAAGAGAATTAAGTGTGCATGAATTTGGTCATTCTTTTGTTAATCCAGAAATATTTAAACTTCCAGATAGTTTATTTGCTAATACCAAAGCATTATTTTTATCTATTAAAGATAATATATATAAACAAGGCTATAATACTTGGAAAGCTTGTGTTTATGAACACTTTGTTAGAAGCGGAGAAATAATAATAGCAGAAAGAATGGGTAATTTACAAACTGCTAAACAATTACAATTAGATTATGAAATCCAAAGAGATTTTAAATATATCCCAATAATCCTTCCTGAACTAAGAAAATATAACGAAGGCGTATATAAAACATATTCAGAAACTATTAAAAACACTATGATTAAGATGAGTAATTTAAAATAACTATTTATTCTCAATCCATTTACGTGCATTTACAAAAGCGTCTAACCAAGGTGATACCTCATCTTTTCTGCCTTGTGGGTAATTAGCCCAATTCCACTGAAAAGTAGAACGCTCAATATGAGGCATTGTTACTAAATGACGCCCAGTTTTATCACAAAGCATTGCGGTGTTAAAATCTGAACCATTCGGGTTTGCAGGATATTCTGAATATCCATATTTAGCAACGATATCATAATTACTTTCAGATAAAGGTAAATTAAATTTCCCTTCACCATGTGAAATCCAAACACCTAAAGTGCTCCCTTCTAGAGCGGATAACATCACCGAATTATTTTTTTGAATAGTAACAGATGTAAAATTACTTTCGTGTTTATGAGAGTCATTATGAATCATCTTTCCGTGTGCTTCATGCTCAGGATTAATGAGATCTAACTCCATAAATAATTGACAACCATTACAAATTCCAACAGATAAAGTATCTTCTCTTTTAAAGAAATTATTAATAACAGAATTGGCTTTTTCGTTATATTTAATAGCGCCAGCCCAACCTTTTGCAGATCCTAAAACATCAGAATTTGAAAAACCTCCTACAGCTCCTAAAAATTGAATATCTTCAAGAGTTTCACGACCAGAAATTAAATCTGTCATGTGTACATCTTTTACATCAAAACCAGCCAAATACATAGCATTTGCCATCTCGCGTTCTGAATTACTTCCTTTCTCTCTAAGAATGGCTGCTTTTGGTCTACTACCTTTTATTATTGGTAATTTACCTGTGAAATCTTTAGGGAATGTATATTGTAAAGATTGTTCTTTATAATTATTAAAACGATCTGTCGCTAAGTCATTAGCCGTTTGTTTTTGATCTAATAAATATGAAGTTTTAAACCAAGTGTCTCTTAATTCAGGAATATTTAATACAAAAGCATCGCTACCATTTTTGATAGTTAATGTATTACTTGCATTGACATTACCAATATTAAAGAATTCTATATTTGCTTCAGATAAAATGTTTTCTATCGAAGCATCTTTAGATTGAATTACAATCCCTGAATTTTCAGCAAATAATAATTTAATAGAATCCTTCTCAGTTATTTCAGAAAGATTTAATTCTGCTCCAATATTCACATCTGCAAAGCACAATTCTAGCAATGTGGTGATTAATCCGCCAGAAGCTACATCGTGACCAGCTACAATTTGTTCACCTTTTATTAAACTTTGAGTGGTATTAAAAACAGTTTTCACATAGGCAGCATCCTTAACTAAAGGCGTTTCATTTCCTATCTTATTTAATACTTGTGAAAAAGAACTTCCTCCTAATTTAAAATTATCTTGAGATATATTAATGTAGTAAACACTCCCTGCATTTTTTTGAAAAACCGGCTCTACTATTTTTGTAATATCATTACAATTTCCTGCCGCTGAAATAATAACTGTTCCAGGAGAAATAACTTCTTCATTAGGGTATTTTTGTTTCATCGATAAAGAATCTTTCCCTGTAGGGACATTAATTCCTAAATCGATAGAAAACTCTGAAATTGCTTGTACTGCATCATATAAACGAGCATCTTCACCTTCATTTTTACAGGGCCACATCCAATTAGCAGATAGAGATATGCTCTGTAATCCATCTTTTAAAGGCGCCCAAATAATATTTGTTAGCGCTTCAGTGATACTACTTCTACTTCCAGCTACGGGATTAATTAGCCCCGAAATAGGGGAGTGGCCAATGGACGTAGCAATCCCTTCTTTTCCTTTATAGCCTATAGCCATTACGCCAACATTGTTTAATGGTAATTGTAACGGACCAGCACATTGTTGTTTAGCAACTTTTCCACCAACACAACGATCTACCTTATTGGTTAACCAATCTTTACAAGCTACTGCTTCTAATTGCAATACTTGCTCTAAATAGGTTTTAAAATTATCTGAACTATATTCTAAATCTTTATAATTTCTTTTAACAGTTGTATCGGTCATTATCGTTTTTGGCGAACTACCAAACATATCTTCCAGAGCTAAATCCATTGGTTTATTACCTTTGGTTTTAGATTCGAAAGTAAAACGATTGTTTCCTGTAACATCACCTACAGTATACATTGGTGAGCGTTCGCGTTCTGCTATACGCTGTAGAGTATCTATATGTTCTTCTGCAATAACTAAGCCCATACGTTCTTGAGATTCGTTACCAATAATTTCTTTATCTGAAAGCGTTGGATCCCCTACTGGAAGTTGATCTAAATCAATATGACCACCTGTATCTTCCACTAACTCAGATAAGCAATTTAAATGTCCACCAGCCCCATGATCGTGAATAGAAACGATAAGGTTTTCATCGCTTTCTACCATTGCTTGAACAGTATTTGCAGCACGCATCTGCATTTCAGGATTTGAACGTTGTACAGCATTTAATTCGATGCCTGAAGCAAATTCTCCTGTATCTGCTGAAGAAACTGCAGCACCACCCATTCCAATTCTATAATTTTCACCGCCCAAAATCACGATTTTATCCCCTTCTTTAGGCGTGTCTTTTAAAGCTTGATTTGCCTTGCCATAACCAATACCTCCAGCTTGCATAATCACTTTGTCAAAACCTAATTTGCGAGCATCTTCTTCGTGTTCGAAGGTAAGTACCGAACCACAAATAAGAGGCTGTCCAAATTTATTTCCAAAATCTGAAGCTCCGTTAGATGCTTTTATTAAAATATCCATTGGAGTTTGATAAAGCCATTTGCGCTCATCCATTCCTTGCTCCCAAGGTCTATTTTCTTCTAAACGAGAATATGATGTCATATATACAGCTGTTCCCGCTAATGGTAAAGATCCTTTTCCTCCGGCTAATCGATCTCTAATTTCTCCGCCAGAACCCGTTGCTGCACCATTAAAGGGCTCAACAGTAGTTGGGAAATTATGAGTTTCTGCTTTAAGAGAAATAACTGAATCAAATTCTTTTTCGGTATAAAAATCAGGTTTATCAGCACTCTTAGGAGCAAACTGAGTGACTTTAGGTCCTTTTATAAAAGCTACATTGTCTTTATAAGCAGAAACAATATCATTAGGATTTTGTTTAGAAGTTTCTTTAATAAGTTTGAATAATGATGTTGATTTTTCTTTTCCATCAATTACAAAAGTTCCATTAAAGATTTTATGACGACAGTGCTCTGAATTTACTTGTGAAAACCCAAACACCTCTGAATCGGTCAATGGTCTTCCTATTTTTTTTGAAACACCTTCAAGATATTCAATCTCTTCATTGCTTAATGCTAAACCTTCTTGCTCATTATAAGTAGCAATATCTTCGATACTTAAAATAGGTTCAGGCTGTATATCTATGGTAAATACATCTTGATTTAAGCCGTTGAATTTTTGTGAAATCATTGGGTCGAAATCAGAAAAATCTTCTGCAACTGTTGTAAATTCTTCAATACGTACAATTCCAGTGATTCCCATATTTTGAGTAATCTCAACAGCATTGGTACTCCAAGGGGTAATCATAGCGGCACGTGGGCCAACAAAAAAAGCATCGAGTGATGCTTGTTCTATTTTTGGTTGATTACCGAAGAGCCAATTTAATTTTGAAATACTTTCGGTTGATAATTCTTCTGCTGTTTGTACAGCAAATACGTTGCTGTTTACGTTTCCAAAGAAATGAATCATTATGTATTAGTTTGTGTTGTTTTTAATAAAATGCAAATTTAACGCTTTTACTTATATTTTTAATGTAAATACTATGGATAATTTGATAGTTATTCACTAGTTTTTAAACAGTAATTTTATTTTGTATTTCGTTCTAAAAGCGCCATATAAAATCCATCAAAACCAGATTTATGAGCTAGTATTTTTTTATCTTTTATAAATGAGAATTCTTTTCCTATTTCTGTAGTTAGAAACGTATTTACTTGCTCTTGATTTTCAGATGGTAATACTGAGCAGGTAGCATATACTAATTTTCCTCCTGGCTTTACCATTTTAGAATATTGAATAAGTACATCTTGCTGGGTTTTTCTAATATTGTCTACAAATTCAGGTTGTAATTTCCATTTAGAATCTGGATTACGTCTTAAAACACCTAATCCTGAGCAAGGTGCATCGATTAAAACACGATCTGCTTTATTATATAATTTCTTTATTGGTTTTGTAGAATCTATAACCTTTAAATCAATATTATGAGCGCTATTACGTCTAGCTCTAATTTTTAATTTTTTGAGCTTACTTTCATAAATATCCATCGCAACAATTTGTCCTTTATTCTCCATTAGCGAAGCTAAATGCAATGTTTTTCCGCCAGCACCAGCACAAGTATCTACAACCTTCATTCCTGGTTTTACATCTAAAAATGCTGCTACTAATTGCGATGAAGCATCTTGCACTTCAAACCAACCATCTTTAAATGTTTCTGTTTTAAATACATTAGCACGCTTCTGTAATTTTAACGCATCAGGATGATTAGGAAGAAAATCAGTTTCGATACCTTCAGATTGTAACCTAAGTTGTAATTCTTTTTTTGTAGTTTTAAGTGTGTTTACTCTTAATATTACTTCAGCTTGAAGATTAAGAGCTGCAAGTTCTTTAGTCCACACATCCTTACCAAGCTCTTTTAAACCAATAACATCTATCCAATCTGGTACCGATTCTCTAAACTTTCGATCTTTAGATAACTCATCAAAGCGCCCTTTAATTTTACGAGTAGGCGTGCCTTCAAAATATTTCCAATCAGGTAGTTTTATACCCTTTAAGGTAGCCCATACTGCGAACAAACGCCATGCATCATCACGACTAAATGGTTCTTTTACATTAGCTATTTCTGCATATAAACGTTTCCAGCGTACAATATCATAAGTTGTTTCAGCTACAAAAGCTCTGTCTCTACTTCCCCAGCGTTTATCTCGTTTTAATAGTAATTGAACTACTTTATCTGCGTAAGCATCTTCATTAAAGATCTGAATAAGACCATCTATAACAGCAAAGCATAAATTTCGGTGTAATCGCATTTTGAATAAATAAGAGTGCAAAGGTAACTTTAATTAATTATTTTTAGGCAAAATTTTTAAAATGAGACATATACTTAGCTTATTACTGTTGATTATTATTACTTCTTGCAAAAAAGAAGTTGCTAAAGAGAAAGCAATTGTTATCCATGATTTTAATCGTGTTGAAATTGAAGACATCCATACAGATTCTACTTTAAGTATTAGGGCTATTGAATTATTAAACGATGGGAGTTTAGCTTTTGCTGCAAACAACAATACATTTGGTTTATATAATGTAAGAAACAAAAAATGGAATATTGCTAAACAACAACAAGATAGTTTAAGACTGGAGTTTAGAGCTGTAGCTCATAATGCTTCTGATTTTTTTATGTTGAGTGTAGGAAACCCTGCTTTATTATACAAAACAAGAAATAGTGGGGGCATGGAGTTAGTGTATCGTGAAGATCATGATAATGTATTTTACGACGCAATGAGTTTTTGGAATGATAACGAAGGTATTGCTATGGGAGATCCAACTGATGGTTGTCTGAGCATTATTATCACCAGGGATGGTGGTGTAACTTGGAATAAATTACCTTGTGATAGATTACCCCAGCTAAATGAAGGAGAGGCAGCTTTTGCTGCTAGTAATACTAATATTGCAATTATTGGAGATAAAATCTGGATTGCTACTGGCGGATTATCTAGCCGTGTATTTTATTCATCAGATAAAGGGAATACCTGGGAAGTTTCTGAGACTCCTATTATACAAGGAGAAGCTACTACAGGAATGTATTCTATAGATTTTTATAACGAGAATATTGGATACGCTATAGGAGGAGATTACACTAAACCAGAAAATTATAACTCAAACACAATTAAAACGATTGATGGAGGTAAAACATGGAAATTAGCTGCAGAAGGAGAACAACCCGATTATAGAAGTTGTGTGCAGTATATACCTAATAAGGAGGGAAAAGAAATTGTAGCCGTTGGGTTTCGAGGAATTAGTGTTTCTAAAGATGGAGGAGAACATTGGAAAAAAATAAGTGATGAATCGTATTTTACGATTAGATTTTTAAACGATTCAATTGCTTATGCAGCTGGTCGTGGTAGAATATCCAAACTAACATTTAAAGAATAAAAAAAAGGAAGCATTGCTTCCCTTTTTTTTAAGGTTTATTTTTTTTAGGAGATTCTTTTCGCTGATGTCGATGCCTGTATTGCTCAATAAGCTTACGCCTAAAACCTTCTTCAGATCGTATAAGTTTCCATATTTTTTCTGATGATAGAATGGGCTTTAAATCGGAAACTAAAGTTTTTAATAATGCAGCTTTGGTCTCTTCTGTTTTTATATGCATAGTTACTAATTCTGCAGATAACTTTTCATCAAGAGTATTATCTCTATTAGTTTTAATTATAGACCTTAACTCATCTCTTAGTTTATGAAGTTTTTCTTCATATTTATTATAGATAGGCCAAAATTTTTCAGCTTCTTGCGTTGTTAAATCTAAACGTTCTGTGATATAAGATACTCTAAGTGCTTTTAGTTTTTCATAACGATCCTTTGAATCACGTTGTGAAAATGCATTTAAAGTGATCAGTAAACATAATATTGGAAGAATTCGTTTCATTTTCATTTTTTTTAATCAATTAAAAAATCATCTATAGTATCATCATCTAAAATAAAATTCTCAAGTGAATCATCATTTAAATTATTCTGAATAAAATCATCTTCTATTAAACTGTCATCACTTAATAATGATAATAAATCTTCAGAACTTATGGATTCAGTGTATAAATAATTTTCTACTAATTCCATTTCAATAGAATCAAAAGTTACAGTTTCTTTTGATATATAAATACTAATAAATATTAAAGCTGCAGCTGCTATACTCGAAATATAAATAAGACTTTTTTTGTTAAATAATGGAATTACTTTCGTTTCTTTTTTATTATTAGAAACAGTATTCATTATAGTTTCTTCTAAAGTGTCAAAATAATCTGTTGGTGTACTAAAACCAGACGATTCAACTTTAAATTTATTTGAGGTAACAGAATTCATAATACTATCATCTAAAGTATCAAAGTAATCTTTTGGTACTTTATATCCTGAATGTTTTATATGATTTAAATTCGGTTTCATTGCTATTTCTTAGACGTGATTTTTTATAAAAGGTTTAATTATTAGTTAAATAGATTTCAATTTTTTTTACTGCTAAATGATATGATGCTTTTAAAGCACCTTCACTAGTTTCTAATATTTCTGCCATATCTTTATATTTAAGATCGTCAAAATATTTCATATTAAATACTAATTGTTGCTTTCGTGGTAGAGTAGCTATGGCATTTTGTAATTTTAATTGAATAGTATCTCCTTCAAAATAAACATCAGATTTTAAATTATTAATTGCTATTGTATTTAATTCCTCATTAGAGACATTTAAACGCTTAGCATTTTGATTGAGATGTGTTATGGCTTCATTGGTAGCGATACGATACATCCAAGAAAATAACTTGCTATCACCTTTAAAATTACCAATACTTTTATAAACTTTAATAAATGTATTTTGTAATACATCATCACTGTCATCGTGAGAGATTACAATTTTCCGAATGTGCCAATACAAACGTTCTTTATAAAGCGAAATAAGCTCCCTAAAGGCTTTATCGACGGTTTCGGGTGATTTTAATTCTAATAGAAATTCTTTTTCGTTATTCACAAAGTGATTTTGTGTTTAGACTGTCTAAGTTACCAAAAGTTTAATAATTTTAATAAATAATGTAAAATTTCTTATTATTTTCGATTAACATTTAAATATTTGATTATCAGTATTTTAATATTTAAAATATCGATTAAGTGTCTTTTTTTAACGATAAAATGCATTTTTTTCTTGTGCATTACACTTATTTGTTTTAGTTTAGCATTAACTTAACCAACTTACAGTTATCATAAAGCCCCTCTTATGATAGCACAAAAGAAAAGGATGCCGCCCAAATCGCATCCTTTTCTTATTTTTATAAACTCTTACATTAAATTTATTGGATAGATTGCATTTTCACTAAAGAGCTGTATACTCCTTTTTTGAGAAGTAACTCATCGTGCTTTCCTTGTTCTACAATTTTACCTTTTTGCATTACAATAATTTCATCTGCATTTTGGATGGTAGAAAGTCTGTGAGCTATTACGATAGATGTTCTGTTTTTCATCATATTTTCAAGATCAGCTTGGACTAAACGTTCACTTTCTGTATCTAAAGCTGATGTAGCTTCATCCAAAATCATAATTGGCGGATTTTTAAGAACTGCACGCGCGATACTTATACGTTGTTTTTGTCCGCCAGAAATTTTCCCTCCAGAATCTCCAATATTTGTATTAATACCTTTAGGCAAATCTTTTACAAATTCCCAAGCATTAGCAATTTTTAAAGCTTTAATAACATCTTCATCAGTAGCGTCTTCTTTTCCTAATAGGATATTGTTTTTTATACTATCGTTAAATAAGATAGAATCTTGAGTGACTAAGCCCATTAAATTACGAAGAGAATGCTTAGTTAAATCCTTAATGTCTTTACCATCAATAGTAATTTTTCCTTTATTAACATCATAAAAACGAGTTACTAGGTTTGCAATAGTAGATTTACCACTACCAGATTGCCCTACAAGTGCTAATGTTTTTCCCTTTTCAAGCTTAATTGAAAAATTATTGAGAACATAATCATCTTCATATTTAAATGATACATTATCAAATACAATATCATCATTAAAATCTTCTTTTGAAATGGCATTAGGCTTATCTTTAAGAAGTGATTTTGTATTTAAAATTTCTAAAACACGTTCTGCTGCTGCATTCCCCTTTTTTACACTATAACTAGCTTTACTAATCGCTTTTGCTGGTGTTAAAATATTATAAGCAAGGCCCATAAAGGTTAAAAACTGCTCACCTTCAAGAGAACCTTCTACTAATACCATTCTACCTCCAAACCATAATAAAACACCAATTACACCTATTCCTAGAAACTCACTAGTTGGTTTTGCCAAATTTGTTCTGTTTAAAAGAGAGTTAGAAAAATGAAAGAAACGTTTTGTTGAATCTTGAAATTTACGATTAAATATACGTTCCATATTAAATCCTTTAATGACTTTTAAACCACCTAGAGATTCTTCTAATAAGGATAGAAAATATCCTTGCTCTTTTTGAACTTTATCTGATTTTCGTTTTAGACTCTTTCCAATTAAAGATATAATAACACCAGAAATTGGAATAAATATAAATACAAAAATGGTAAGCTTAACACTAATAGTAAGCATAAATAAGATCGTAAAAATAATGGTAAGTGGCTCTCTAAAAATAAGCTCTAAAATAGATAAAAAAGAGTGTTGAATTTCTAAAACATCAGTTCCTAAACGTGCCATGATATCTCCTTTTCGTTTTTCTGAAAAATAGGAGAGAGGTAACTCAATAGTTTTGTCATACAACTCATTTCGAATATCTTTTAAAGTCCCATTTCTTAGAAAGGTAATAAAAAACATGGCGAGATAATTAAACACATTTTTAAGAAAGAATACAGATAGTATTAAAATAATAACAAATGTTAAAGCTTTTGCTGGATCGTTACCCGCTAATTCGGTAATATGATAATTAAGATAATCGTTAAAATAAGTTGCTGCTTTTGTGAATCCTTCATATTGAGGTACTTCAGTTAATTTTTCTGAATCTTCACCAAATAATACCTTTAATAAAGGCATTAAAACCATAAAAGATAATCCAGAAAACAATGCATAAAAAACATTGGCTACAATATTTAAAATGGCATATCCTTTATAAGGCTTTGCGAAACGTAGTATTTGTTTAAAATAATTCATTAATTCAATTTCAAATCTTTGATAATAGCATTTATTCTTTGATCTAGGTTTTTTTCAGAATTATCAAAATCAGCTTCAGATTCTAAATTAGAATTCACACTAATATAGAATTTAATTTTAGGTTCTGTACCACTAGGGCGCAATGCAATTTTACTACCATCTTCAGTATAATAAATTAATACGTTAGATTTTGGTATGTCAATATTGTTTTCTTCTCTTGTAATTACATTCTTAGAAATTGAAGATTGGTAATCTTCAATTTTTACAACTTTAGAATTATTAATTTCACTTAATGGATTTTCACGAGCATCAATCATCATTTGTTTGATTTCTTGAGCACCTTCAATCCCTTTCTTGGTCATAGAAATTAAATGTTCTTTATAATGACCGTGTTTAGCATACAATTGAATTAACTTTTCATATACAGAACTTCCTTTTATTTTTGCTTGAGCTGTGATTTCGCAAGCTAATAACGCTGATGTTACAGCATCTTTATCTCTTACAAAATCGCCAACCATATAGCCAAAACTTTCTTCACCGCCACCAATAAAATCTAACTCAGGGAAATCTTTTATCATTTTAGCAATCCACTTAAAACCAGTTAATCCAGTTTTACATTCAACATTATATGCTTTTGCCAAAGTTTCCATCATAGGAGTAGAGACAATAGTCGTGCCTATAAACTCTTTGCCATTTAATTTGTCTTTTTTCTGCCATTGTTGCAGTAAAAAATCAGTCATTATAAGCATTGCCTGATTTCCATTTAATAATATAAGTTGATTATTTAAATCACGCACAGCAATTCCAACACGATCGCTGTCTGGATCTGTACCAATAACAATATCTCCATTTACAGTTTCTGCTAAGTTTAAAGCCATTTTTAGAGCTTCTGGTTCTTCTGGGTTAGGAGATTTTACAGTAGGAAAATCTCCGTTAGGTTCAGCTTGTTCTTTTACAATATGTATATTATTGTAGCCAGCTTGTTTTAAAACATCAGGGATGACTGTAATAGATGTACCATGTAAAGAGGTAAATACCACATTTAAATTCTGTTTAGCTTCTGTGGTAGTACTAAAACCTCCATTCTCTATTGAAGCTTGAATAAATACATTGTCAAGATCTTGTCCAATATATTGAATCAAATTATTATTAGGTATAAACTTAATTTCTGAGTAATCTAAATTATTAATTTCTTCAATAACCGCAGTATCTTGAGGAGGTACTAACTGCCCTCCATCTTGCCAATACACTTTATATCCATTATACTCTGGAGGGTTATGGGATGCTGTTAATACAATCCCACAATGACAATTTAAATGTTTTAAAGCAAATGACAATTCAGGAGTGGGACGTAAATCTTCAAATAAATATACTTCGATATGATTAGCCGAAAATATATCAGCTACTACCTTTGCAAATTGTTTACTATTGTGTCTACAATCGTAAGCAATTGCAACTTTAATAGATTCCTTTTTAAAGGTTTTATGAAGATAATTACTTAACCCTTGTGTGTTTTTTCCAAGTGTATATTTGTTAATACGGTTGGTGCCAACCCCCATAATTCCTCGCATACCACCAGTTCCAAATTCTAGATCCTTATAAAAACTATCTTCTAATAGTTTAGGGTCGTTTATGATGAGGTTATTAATATCTTCTTGAGTATTATCATCAAAAGTAGGTGTAAGCCATTGGCTAACTTTGTCTAATAATTCAGGCTGTATAGATGTCATATATTGTATTATGCTGCAAAAATAAGCAATTGGTAGATGTTATAATTTATTAAGAGATTAATTTGAGAATTAAAGATTTGTTTCTTCTTTAACTGCATAACGCTTCTTGTTTTCTTTAGTTCTTAAAAAGATTTCACCTAAAAACCCTGCAACAAAAAACTGAGTTCCTATAATCATTGTAACTAAAGAGATATAAAACTGTGGACGACTAGTAATTAAACGGCCAGAAGTATTTAAGAGTAATTTATCTATACCTAGATAAATTGCAAAACTAAAACCAATAATAAACATTAAAGCTCCTAAAGAACCAAAAAAGTGCATTGGACGTTTTCCAAACCGAGATACAAACCAAATAGTGAGTAAATCTAAAAAGCCATTAATAAAACGTTCCATTCCAAATTTTGTTTTCCCGTACTTACGTGCTTGGTGTTGTACTACTTTTTCTCCAATGTGATTAAATCCTTCATTTTTAGCCAAAACTGGAATATAGCGATGCATTTCTCCATTAACATCAATAGCTTTTACAACTTCATGTTTATAAGCTTTTAATCCACAATTAAAATCGTGTAGTTTTAAACCAGATGTTTTACGTGCAGCCCAGTTAAAGAGTTTTGAAGGTAAATTTTTTGCGATAACAGAATCGTATCGCTTTTTCTTCCAACCAGAAATTAAATCGTAATTCCCTTCGTTAATCATTTTATAAAGCTCAGGAATTTCCTCTGGGTTGTCTTGTAAATCTGCATCCATTGTAATCACAACATTACCTTGAGCTTTTAAAAACCCAGCATGTAATGCTTGAGATTTCCCATAATTTCTTAAAAATTGAATTCCTTTTACATTTACATCTTTTTGAGATAAAGCCAGTATGGTTTCCCAAGAAGAATCTGTACTGCCATCATCTATAAAAAGAATTTCATACGAAAAATGATTGGATTGCATCACAGATACAATCCAATCATATAATTCATTTAAAGATTCTTCTTCGTTAAGTAGTGGTATAACTACTGATATATCCATATATTAATAATCTTTTTCTGGATTTTTTTTCATAAAGGCAGCTACAATTAACCCTATGATACTATAAATTGCTAATTGGAAAACTGCTCCAATAAGTAAGCTAGGGATTGAATAACTATTTTGATCTTCCATACTATTCATTGTTTGACTTATGGCATCTTCATCAGCACCAAACCGTTGCATATTTCTTGCTGTAGCTTCAATAGTCTTTTCTTTTAATACCTCTGCTGCTTCAGGATCAATAAAATTAAAAAGAATATAGTATATAAGAATACTAGCCAAAATACCTAGAGATACGGTTATAAAATAAGCTGTAAAACTATGCTTAAAACTTAAAAAGCCACCGGAAATTTTTTTGGCTTTTACTACTGAGATTATACCAAATACAATAATTAAGACAAATAAGAAAATACCATACAAACCACCTGCAAGTAAATCTAAATTTATAGCATAAGCTGCTAAAATCAATAAAACGAGAGTTAAACTTAGGTATAACCCCAAATTAATTGAACTAGATTTTGCTAATTTTTCCATATTTTTAAAATGTTAAGGTTGATAATGCTAGTTAGTAAACAAAGATACTAAATTGTTACAGTTAGAATCGAAAATAAAAAACAAAATAAATATTGTAATTATCTAAAAAAGAATTAAATTTGCAGCTCGAAAAAACGAAAAGTAAATAAAGTATTTAGCGATGAAAAAAGGTATACATCCAGAAAATTATAGATTAGTAGCATTTAAAGATATGTCTAATGATGACGTATTCTTAACTAAATCTACAGCAGATACAAATGAAACTCTTGAGGTTGATGGTGTTGAGTATCCATTAATTAAAATGGAAATATCTAGAACATCTCATCCTTTTTATACTGGTAAATCTAAATTAATAGATACTGCTGGTCGTATTGATAAATTTAAAAACAAATACGCTAAATTTAAAAAATAAATTAAGCGATATCATATTATTTATAAAAAGCCTTTCTACTATTGAAAGGCTTTTTTATTTTTACAAAAAGCTAGCAATAATACAATGAACTACATTCTTTTTGATGGACCATCACGATATAACTTATTACCGTTCACTTATACACGCCCTGTTGCAGATATAAGGGTTGGGATTTTAACTATTCGAGAAAAATGGGAAGCTCACTTAAAAGTAACTACGACTACAATTACTGAGGACTATCTATCTGAAAAATATCCGATGGTTGAGTTAGAAGAGAATGTGATGATTAATGCATCATGTTTACCTACCTTAGAACTAGTAACTTTAATAAAGAGCTTGAAAGAAAATCAAGCAATATTTAATGGAGAAGATGTAATTGCATTTTTCTCTAAAGAAACCCAAGAAGATATTGATTTTGGTACGTATGAAGCTATTGAATATAATGAAGAATTGCTTAAAATAGAGCATACTTGGGATATCTTCTCAAAAAACGGTAATGCAATTAAAGAAGATTTTGAATTATTAACTAAAGGAAAAATATCGCAACCCATCCCTAGTTCAAATAACTGTATAGAATCAGATCAAATATTTATAGAAGAAGGAGCTAGATTAGAATTTGTAACATTAAATGCTAGTTCGGGCCCTATATATATAGGTAAGAATTCTGAAATTATGGAAGGTAGTATTATTAGAGGCCCTTTTGCTTTATGTGATAATGCTACTGTAAAATTGGGAGCTAAAATTTATGGCCCAACTACTATTGGACCACATAGTAAAGTAGGAGGAGAAGTTAATAACTCTGTATTATTTGGATATTCTAATAAAGGACATGATGGATTTTTAGGAAACTCAGTATTAGGAGAATGGTGTAACTTGGGAGCAGATACAAACAATTCTAATCTTAAAAATAATTATGCCGAAGTACGTCTTTGGGATTATAAAACAGAGAGTTTTGCAAAAACTGGATTACAATTTTGTGGTTTAATGATGGGAGATCATAGTAAATGTGGTATTAATACAATGTTTAATACTGGAACAGTTGTTGGTGTTAGTGCTAATATTTTTGGCAGTGGATTTCCTCGCAATTTTGTACCTAGCTATAGTTGGGGAGGTCACTCAGGTTTTACAACATATTTAACTAAAAAAGCATTTGAAGTTGCTAAAGTAGTTATGGCTAGACGAAATATTGAGTTTACAGAACAAGATGCTGCAATTTTAGAATATGTTTTTGAAGATACTAAGCGGTTTAGAAGGGATAATTAATTTTTCCTAACACGTTTTAAATCTAACATATTAATAGGGTTAATTCCTAAACCTGTCACATTTTTTCGTGTAAACCTAATAACTTCATCATAATATAAAGGTACCATAATGGCATTGTCCATAGCTAAAGAATCAATAGTGGTATATAAATGCTTACGTTTATCAATATTAGTTATGGTAAATGCTTTATTGTATAAACTATCAACAGTTTTATTTTTAAAATGAAAATAGTTTGAACCATTTGGAGCAAAATTTTCGCTGTAAAAAATGGACAAATAATTTTCGGCATCTAAATAATCAGCAACCCATGAACTTCTAAACATATCTACTTTACCGTTAGATCGTGCACTACGTAAAGAAGCTTCTGGCATTACATCAACATTAATAGTTAATCCTGCTTTTTCAAGTTCTCTTTGGATGAATTCACAAAAACTTAAATAATTACTGGTAGTAACCAAGGTTATTTTAGGGTTTTTAATATGGCTTTCTTCTTTAAATTGATTTATTAATTGTTTGGCTTTTTCAGGTTGATAAGTAAATCCTGAAGAGGTATTATAACCAGATAATCCAACAGGAATGAATCCACCATTTGCAGGAATACCTACACCATTATTAAGATATAGTATCATTTTTTTCCTGTCGAAACCATAATTAATGGCTTTTCTAATAAGATTAGATTGAATTTCTGGGGTTTTAGAATCTAAATAAAACCCTAAATATTCAGTGTTTAAATATGGACCACGAATCATATTTACATCCTTTTTGTAAATCTCACGTAACTTTCCTGTAGCAGTTAAAATTTCATCTTTATAAGATGCATCTAAACCAGAAACAAAATCAATATTACCTTGAATAAATTGTAAAAATTCACTTTGCTTATCTGGTAAAAATGTAAGTGCTACTGCTTCTAAATAAGGCAATTGTTGCCCATTTTCATCTTTCTCAAAATAATACTTATTTTTTCTAAGGACGAGCTTTGTATTTTCTTCCCATTCTTTAAACTTAAAAGGCCCAGTACCAATAGGGTTGGATCTAAAATTATTACCATAGTATTCCACAATTTCTTTGGGCACTACAGAACAGTATTTCATTGTTAATAATCCAATAAATGCAGGAAAAGGTTGTTTTAATTGAATTTGAAAAGTTGTATCATTTACAGCTTCAAAATCATCTACTTTATTTAAAACCCAACTACCTGGAGCAGCTAATTTTTTATCTCTTAATCGATTTAAGCTATATACAAAATCCTTAGCAGTAACAGTTCGTGTAGAGTCTTTACCAAATAAATTATGCTTATGGAAAAGAACATCTTTCCTTAAGTCAAAAGTATAAGTTTTAGCATCTTCAGAGATAGTCCAAGATTTTGCTATGCAAGGTTTAATATTTAATTGATCATCTAATTGAACTAAACCATTAAATAGCTGATTGTTAATAGAATTATCTTGAAGAGTTCTTGAGAAAGCAGGGTCAAGAGTATTAATATTAGCATATTCATTATACCTAAAGATTAAATGATCTTTATTTGTTTCTGATCTTTTTCCACAAGAGAAAATAATAATAATGCAACTAATTGATAAGTAGTTTGTTAATCGATTTGTTATAGGCTTTATCATATTATTTATTAGTTGTAAATTTGCACGCTTGGTAAAAATACAAGAATGAACGCTAGAAAAAAAGTTGCATTTTATACTTTAGGTTGTAAACTAAATTTTTCTGAAACATCTACGATTGCTAGAGGTTTTAAAAATGAAGGTTTTGATCGAGTAGGTTTTGAAGACAAAGCAGATATTTATGTGATTAACACTTGTTCAGTCACTGAAAATGCAGACAAACGTTTTAAATCTATTGTAAAAAAAACACAAGCAGTAAACCCTAATGCTTTTGTTACAGCTATAGGTTGTTATGCACAATTAAAACCACAAGAACTAGCAGATGTAGATGGTGTTGATCTAGTTTTAGGAGCTACTGAAAAATTTAAAATCACAGATTATTTAAATGATTTAACTAAAAATGATTTTGGAGAGATACATTCTTGTGAAATTGAAGATGCCGATTTTTATGTAGGGAGTTATTCTATTGGCGATCGTACAAGAGCATTTTTAAAAGTGCAGGATGGTTGTGATTATAAATGTACTTATTGTACAATCCCATTAGCTAGAGGGATTTCAAGAAGTGATACACTTGAGAATGTATTACAGAATGCAAAAGAAATTTCTGCACAAGGTATTAAGGAAATTGTACTTACTGGAGTAAATATAGGAGATTATGGTAAAGGTGAATTTGGGAATAAAAAACATGAACACACATTTTACGAACTTGTAAAAGCTCTTGATGAAGTAAATGGAATTGAGCGTTTAAGAATATCTTCAATAGAACCTAATTTATTGAAAAATGAGACTATAGAATTTGTATCAAAAAGCAGAACCTTTGTGCCCCATTTTCATATACCTCTACAAAGTGGGAGTGATTCTATTTTAAAGCTAATGAAGCGCCGTTATTTACGAGATGTTTATATAAATCGTGTAAAACAGATTAAACAAATAATGCCTCACGCTTGTATCGGTGTAGATGTCATTGTTGGTTTTCCAGGTGAAACAAAAGAACATTTTTTAGAAACATATAACTTTTTAAATGAATTGGATATTTCATACTTACATGTATTTACTTATTCTGAGAGAGATAATACAGAAGCAGCCACTATGGTGGATGGGGTTGTTCCTAAAAATATAAGAGCTAAGCGAAGTAAAATGCTTAGGGGGCTTTCAGTTAAAAAGCGCCGTGCTTTTTATGAAAACCAATTAAATACAGAGAGAACTGTTTTATTTGAAAGTGAAAACAAAGAAGGTTATATACACGGATTTACAGAAAACTATATAAAAGTTAAAACACCTTGGAATCCAGAGTTAGTAAATACATTACAGGATGTCATGCTAACCAAAATAGATGATGACGGCCTTGTTAGATTTGATACAGTAAATGTTTTAAACTAAAATTAAATTCTAATACCTACAGGGAGCATTCTTTTGTAACGTCTATTCCTTCTTATAAACTTAGCAATAGGAGGACTGGTAGGAACAACACTAATGTTTCTTTCTTCAATGTTTTCCATTACCATTTTTAAGAAATCATCAACAAACAATTCATTATCAACAGTTTCTGGGACAATAAGTTTTGTTAAAAATATTTTTCTATCTTGTAAGGAGTACTCAATTTTTGCTAATCCATCATCTACTTTTATTTCAAACTGTCTCAAGAAGTCGTTATCGACTAGTTCAATGGTATCAATCATAATTAGTATATTAATTTATAAAGGAAGTACTATATTGCATAACTTTTGCCGTGCAAATTTACAAAAAAATAATTGTTTAACACAATAATTACGTTATAATAACCTATGAGCCAAGAGTTAATACACGTATACTTAATGCCAGGAATGGCAGCAAACCCAACAATATTCGAAAATATTAAACTTCCTATAAATAAATATAAAATTCATTTATTAGAATGGATTATCCCTAATGATGGTGAAAGTATAGTAGATTATGCAAAGCGAATGCTTAAAAAAGTAGATCATGAAAACTCTGTTTTAATAGGTGTGTCATTTGGTGGAATATTAGTGCAAGAAATGGCTAAACTAAGATCGTTTAGGAAATTAATTATTATTTCAAGTGTGAAAACAAATCTTGAATTACCTAAAAAAATGAAAGTTGCTAAGGCTACAAAAATTTATAAGATCCTCCCAACTAGCTTAGTTAGTAATATAGAAATACTAGCAAAATATGTGTTTGGAGAAACTGCGAATAAACGATTAGAGCTTTATAAAAAATACTTGTCAGTTAATGATAAGCAATATTTAGATTGGGCTATTGAACAAATGATATGTTGGGGGCAAGAACAAGCATTATCCGAAGTTATTCATATACATGGAGATAAAGATCCGGTGTTCCCTATTAAAAATATTAGTAATTGTATTACAATTAAGGGGGGAACACACATTATGATTATTAATAAATATAAATGGTTTAATGAAAATTTACCTATCATATTAGAACGTTAAAATTGAAATAATATAATTTTATTTTTATAATTTAGTGGCGCAAACAATTTGAAAATGAAGAGAATAAATACTTTTTTAACCTGCTTAGGTTTAGTGAGTTTATCTGGATTTTTAATATTTGGAGTGCAAGATGCCCCTAGTGACGAAAATTTAGAAACAAAAATTATTAACGATTATAATGTTTATGCATTAAACGTTCCTGATAACTTAGAGTTTTCTGGAGAAGCATTACCACTTAAAGATCCGGAAGTATTCGAGCGTATGGATAGAGAGTTATTGGTGAATACCTATTGGCAATCTAACGGATTATTAATGTTTAAACGTGCTAATAAATTTTTCCCTGTTATAGAACCTATCCTTGCAAAATATGGAGTTCCAGACGATTTTAAATATCTGGCTGTTATTGAGAGTGGCTTGCAAAATGTAACCTCTCCCGCTGGAGCTAGAGGATTTTGGCAAATTTTAAGAACAACAGCAAGAGAAAATGGATTAGAAGTTAATGCTAATGTAGATGAGCGTTATAATTTAGAAAAAGCAACAGAAGTTGCTTGTAAATACCTGTTAAAAGCTAAAGAACGTTTTGGTTCGTGGACTCTGGCTGCTGCTTCGTATAATGCAGGAATGGCAGGAATTTCTAGACGTTTAAAAACTCAAAATGTAACGAATTACTACGATTTGTTATTAGGAGAAGAGACAGGGCGTTATATTTTTAGAATAGTTGCTTTAAAAGAAATTTTAAACGCACCAGCAAAATATGGTTTTAATTTTAGAAATAAAGACTTATATAAAACAATACCAACGTATAAAGTAGAAGTTGATACTGCAGTAACTGATTTTGTGAAATTTTCTGAACATTTTGGAATTACATACAAAATTTTAAAAACACATAACCCTTGGTTAAGAGAACCACACCTTAATAATAAATCTAGAAAAGAATATTTTATTGAGATTCCTGAAGAAGGATATTATAATAATGCTACTCCTTAAAACATTAAAGTTGACAAACAAAAAAGCTATAAATTAACTTATAGCTTTTTTTGTTAATTTAAGATTTATAATTTTTAATAAAATCTATTATAAAATTATTATTAGCAGTTTCTTCTCTTGAGAATTCAATGTCAGGGATACACGGATTTCCTTCTAAATTAATTCCATTTAGCCGAATAGCTTCTCCGAAAGGGTAATTTAAATTCATTCCTTTATTAAGATTATAATCATTTGCAAATAATACCATTCCTAATGATTCTTTACCGATAATTTTACCTCTTTTTACATCTTGAACAGAAATAGAGAAAATTTCCCCACCACTGCCTACACGCTCATCAATAATTACTATGATTTCTCCCGTATAAATTTCTGGATCCCAACTTAACCAACTTCGTTTTGGTGTAAATTTTTTGCCTTTAAAATCGACCAATTCTTTCATTGAATTGGGAGAACTCATATATTTTTTGAAAAATGCATTGTGATGTTTTCTGTAAACAAAATACTGACATATAGTTTCTGTTGGAATAATCATACTCAGAAGATGCCTTACATTGTTCACATTACCGCCGCCATTGCTTCTTAAATCTAGAACTATCTTTTTAGTATTTTGAGCTTTTAAAAACATTGCCTCTATATAATCTCTATCATATACTCCTTTTCTAAACGTATTTACTGTAATTAAAGCAATATCTTTATTGATAAATGATAATGTATCTTTAGAAAATAATTGGTGCTTGAAATAGAGGATATTCTTAGTAAGTATACTATCTGCTCTTTTAAGAAGTATTTCGCTTTGTTCTGATGCTTTTCCTTTAAGCTGTAATGAGGATGTAATTAAACTATCATTTTTACGTAGTAGAATATCTCCAGGCTTAAGCCCTCCTTTATCTGCAACACCATCTTTAACTATTCTGCTAATAAAATAGCCTTCTTTTATCCTTATAAAATTTGCTCCAATATTTATATCAGAACCGTTCTTTCTAATAGTCAATCGATCTGGAGAATTAACCCATAGGTGTGAAACCTTATAACTATATAAGATCTTATTTATAGACGATGTAAAGGATTTTATTGTAGTGGTAGTATCAATAATATGTTTGCTTTTTGCAAAACGTTCTTCAATGTCTAAGAATGTTTCATTAAATGCATATCCAGATTTTTTGAGTTTATTAGCTATTTTTTTAATAGCAATTTCTTTTTCTTGTTCTGTGATGCTATCATTGTCTTTAAAATTTGGTTGACAAGAAGTAAGTGCAACTGAAACTAACGCTATAATTATAGAAATATATTTTTTCATTAGTTAAGTTGAATTGGAATTATAACTTTTGTTTTATCCCAGGACAATACTAGAGATAGCTCTGAGCTTTTTTCGAATAAAATAGTAAACATTTCTGTAATAATATCCGTTTTATGTGCATCTACAGTAGTAACAAGCACATCAAATTCTCTATCTAAAGAAGCTTTACTGGGGTCTCGCATATTAATCCCCCAGAAATACGATTTACTATTAAAAATAATCTCCCAACTATCTTTTCTTGGAATCGTATACAAAGAATACTTACCCTCAGGTAATTCTTTCCCATTAATTTTAATGGTTTTATTCGTTTCAAATGTAGTAGCCTCATTAGCTCCTGTTCGCCATGCTTTATTAAACGGCACGAGTTTTCCAAAGATTTGCCTTTCTCTTTTAGATGGGCGACTATAAGTAACGGAAATTTCTAAATCGACTTGACTATAGATTATGGTTTCTTCTGGACTAGCTTTTTTAGTTTGCGCAATCATATATTTAAAAGCGCCAAACAGCCCAACACTTATAATAACAATTATAATTAGTGACCATTTAATCATTTTTTTCATTGCTTATATTTCTTTTATTGATTGAAGTAGCAAAAGAAGTAGTAAATACAATGATAAACGCCCCATTAGAAGCAATGAGACCTACTTATGAAAAAAATATTATTGATTTTTATATGCTGAAGGAGAAACTCCAGTTTCTTTTTTAAAAACCCGATTAAAACTAGCTTTAGAATTAAATCCGCATTCGTAAGCAATAGCTAATAATGTATAGTTACTATTATATCCTGAATCAATTTTTTCTTTAACAGCTTTTACACGATAGCTATTAATAAGATCATAAAAAGAGATATTCATATATTGATTTAATAAAGTAGAGAGTTTTTTATCTGTAGTAGAAATTAAATCAGCTAACTTTATTAACGTAAGTTCATTATCTAAGTAAGGTTTCTCTTCTTCTAAAACAGATTCTAATTTAAGTTTTAATACACTCATTTCATTATCCTTTCTGTCAGATGTAATAGCATTTCTTTCTCTAAAATTATCCTTTTTAAATAAGAAATCAGGAAGTAATATTTTTGATTGATTTAAACCATAATAACCTAGATAGAAAATAAAAAGGATTAAAGCTACAAGTGTAAATATTCCAGATTCTATTTTAAAAATATTAAAGATGATTTGATATAAATTCATTATTAAATCTAAACTTATAATAAGAATACCTCCAATTAACAACTGATTAATCCAATTCAAATCATTTTTTGAAAGATTGGCATAATTAGCTTTAATTTTCTGAACATATTTTGATAAAAATTTATGACAAATAATAAGGTATATAATAAGGTATAAGTCATTTATATTAGCAACCCATAAAGAATTATTATAATAAGTTTTTAAATAATCAAAAAGGTAAATACCTGTAATTTGATATAAAAGAGAGGGTATTGAGAAAATAAGTAAATAAAATAGGGTTGGACCAAATATTAAAAACAGATTCTCATAAACATCTTTCGTTTTCAGAAATAAAGATTTTATATATATAAATAATAAAGGACCAAAAACCCATAATGCTATGTTATGAGGGATATAAGTTATATAAAAAAGAAGATTGAGTTGATGTAAGCTCGAATAAAGGTTAATAACAATACATAATAAAACAGTAAAAAAAACTATTAAAACTAATTGTGGAAGTTGTTTGCTTCTTTGTTTTAGTATTAAAAATAGTATAATAATAATAGCTATTATACCTGCATTTACAATAAAATCCAGTAATAAAGACATAAAAAGGTATCAAAGACGATATTTATCTATCGTTGCCTTCCACCTCGGCGTTGTTGGTGACCACCATAGTGTTGATTTGGGATAGAAGCTTTTTTCATTTGTTGTTTCATCATTTTAATTTGATCAGTAAGCATACCGCGTTTATCTAATTTTTGAGCTTCTGTTAATAATTTTTGAGCTTCTTGCTTACGTCGTTTTGAAAATGCGATTCCAGCTAAATTTAATTTTGCCATTGCCAAGTCATGATCCATAGATAATCCTAAGCTAATAGCATTTTTAAAATATTTTTCAGCTTCGTTCATATTAGTTTGAGATACCATAATACCATTTAAATAACTATGATATCCTTGTTGTTTCCTTGTTAATGCAGCTTTTGGGTTTTTAATTTTATCCAACCATTTTTTTGCACCATCAAAATCTTGCTTACGTAATTTTAAAAATGATAATAAGATAAACTCATTTTTAAAATATAAAAATACAAAGATGAGTGATAATAGGATATACATGATACCGTTGCCGATGTACCCTTCTGTAAATTGGTAAATAGCGAATGCTAGAATTAATAAAACTAGAACTAATTTTATATTTTTATTGTACATTTTTTGCGTTTAATTTTAAGATTGCAAAGGTAGTAAAAACAATTATAAATATTTTTAATTTTAGTCTTGTCAAAGTAAAAACTCTTTGTATATTTGCCCCCAGTTTTGAAGAAGTTGATAAAACTTACTTTTTAACAAAAAAGAAAAGAAGATTTTTAAAGATATAAAGTAATGAGTAAAAGAACGTTTCAGCCATCAAAAAGAAAAAGAAGAAACAAACATGGTTTCAGAGAAAGAATGGCGTCTGCTAATGGTAGAAAAGTCCTTGCCCGTAGAAGAGCAAAAGGAAGGAAAAAAATATCTGTATCTTCTGAATTAAGACATAAAAAATAATGATTAACAATTGTTAATATATAAAGGTGTTACTTTACGGTAACGCCTTTTTTTATATCTCCTCGATAACTATTTTTGAAAAATTTAAAATACAACTCATAAAATGCCAAAAAACCAAGATCTAAAATCGATTTTAATTATAGGTTCAGGACCTATAGTTATAGGACAAGCTTGCGAGTTTGATTACTCAGGATCTCAGTCTTTACGTTCTTTAAGAGAAGATGGAATTGAAACTGTACTAATCAATTCTAATCCAGCAACAATAATGACAGACCCTTCTATGGCTGATCATGTGTATCTGTTGCCATTAACTACAAAATCAATCATTAAAATATTAAAAGAGCACCCTCAGATAGATGCTGTTTTACCAACAATGGGAGGGCAAACAGCTTTAAACCTTTGTATTGAAGCTGACGAAAAAGGTATTTGGGAAGATTTTGGAGTAGAGTTAATAGGTGTAGATATTGATGCTATTAATATTACAGAAGATCGCGAAAAGTTTAGAGAATTAATGCTAAAAATAGGAGTAGGTATGGCTCCTCAAGCAACAGCTACTTCTTTTTTAAAAGGAAAAGAAATTGCTCAAGAATTTGGTTTTCCATTATGTATTAGAGCATCTTATACATTAGGAGGAGCAGGAGCTGCAATTGTTTATGAAGAAGAAGATTTTGATAAACAACTTCGACGAGGTTTAGAAATTTCCCCAATCCATGAAGTCATGATTGATAAAGCAATGATGGGGTGGAAAGAATATGAATTAGAATTACTTAGAGATAGAAATGATAACGTTGTTATTATTTGTTCTATCGAAAATATGGATCCGATGGGTATTCATACAGGAGATTCCATTACAGTTGCTCCAGCCATGACATTATCTGATACTACATATCAAAAGATGCGTGATATGGCAATTAAAATGATGCGTAGTATTGGTGATTTTGAAGGAGGTTGTAATGTACAATTTGCAGTTAGTCCAGATGAGAAGGAAGAAATTATTGCTATTGAAATTAATCCACGTGTATCTAGATCATCAGCATTGGCAAGTAAAGCTACAGGATATCCTATTGCTAAAATAGCTACAAAATTAGCAATAGGTTATACATTAGATGAATTAGACAATCAAATAACAAAAGAAACTTCGGCATTATTTGAACCTACATTAGATTATGTAATTGTAAAAATACCACGTTGGAACTTTGATAAATTTGAAGGTAGTGATCGTACTTTAGGACTTCAAATGAAGGCAGTTGGAGAAGTTATGGGAATTGGGAGATCCTTTCAGGAAGCGTTACATAAAGCAACTCAATCTTTAGAGATTAAACGAAATGGATTAGGAGCAGATGGGAAAGGATACACCGATTACAATCAAATTATTGAAAAACTTACCAATGCGTCATGGGATCGTGTATTCGTAATTTATGATGCGATTGCAATGGGTATTCCTCTGAGTCAGATTTATGATATCACAAAAATTGATATGTGGTATTTAAAACAATATGAAGAGTTATTTCATTTAGAAAAAGAAATTTCGACTTATACTATAGAGACACTTGACAAAGAATTATTATTAGAAGCCAAACAAAAAGGTTATGGAGATCGCCAGATTGCCCATATGTTAGGATGTTTAGAAAGTCAAGTGTATAATAAGAGAGAAGAGTTAAATGTACAACGTGTATATAAACTTGTAGATACTTGTGCGGCAGAA
Source organism: Flavobacteriaceae bacterium (assembly GCA_003443635.1). NCBI lineage: Bacteria > Pseudomonadati > Bacteroidota > Flavobacteriia > Flavobacteriales > Flavobacteriaceae > Flavobacteriaceae bacterium. The sequence goes on from CP031964.1 coordinate 1,589,338, forward strand.
TTTACAGCAAAAACACCCTATTATTACTCAACGTTTGAAAATGTAGTAGAAACCCCATCTGGGGAAACATATTCTCATAATGAAAGTGTAGTAAGCGATAAAAAGAAAGTTGTTGTTTTAGGGTCTGGACCAAATAGGATTGGTCAAGGAATAGAATTTGATTACTGTTGTGTACATGGTGTTTTAGCGGCTGCCGAGTGTGGTTACGAAACCATAATGATTAACTGTAATCCAGAAACCGTATCCACAGATTTTGACACGGCAGATAAGCTGTATTTCGAACCTGTATTCTGGGAACATATTTATGATATTATCCGTCACGAAAAACCAGAAGGTGTTATTGTACAATTAGGAGGCCAAACAGCTTTAAAATTAGCAGAAAAACTAACTAAATATGGCATTAAAATTATAGGTACAAGTTTTGAAGCTTTAGATTTAGCAGAAGATAGAGGAAGTTTTTCTACCTTATTAAAAAACAATAATATTCCTTATCCAGAATTTGGAATCGCAGAAACGGCAGATGAAGCTTTAGCTTTAGCAGATCAATTAGATTTCCCAATTTTAGTAAGACCGTCTTATGTTTTAGGTGGACAAGGAATGAAAATAGTTATTAATAAAGAAGATTTAGTAGAACATGTAGTGGATTTGCTTCGAAAAATTCCAAACAATAAATTATTACTAGATCACTATTTAGATGGCGCTATTGAAGCAGAAGCTGATGCAATTTGTGATGCCGATGGTAATGTATACATTATAGGAATCATGGAACATATCGAACCTTGTGGAGTACACTCAGGAGATTCTAACGCGACATTACCAGCATTTAACTTAGGTAATTTAGTAATGCAACAGATTATAGATCATACGCATACTATTGCAAGAGAACTAAATACAGTAGGATTGATTAATATACAATTCGCTATTAAAGATGATACGGTTTATATTATAGAAGCAAACCCTAGAGCATCTAGAACAGTACCTTTTATAGCTAAAGCATATAAGGAACCATATGTAAATTATGCTACTAAGGTGATGTTGGGAGAGAAAAAAGTTACAGATTTTGATTTTAAACCACAACTAGAGGGATATGCTATAAAGCAACCAGTATTCTCATTCAATAAATTCCCTAATGTTGATAAAACATTGGGCCCAGAAATGAAAAGCACGGGAGAAAGCATTCTATTTATAGATAGTTTAAAAGATGATGATTTTTATGATTTATATTCAAAAAGAAAAATGTATTTGAGTAAATAAATATTTCTAAAAATTTAAATATAAAAAAAGCAACTACTTTAAGTAGTTGCTTTTTTTATTTAATGATATTATTATATTATCTCTTTTTTAATTCAAAATTAAAAGACACTTCTATAGATTCAGTGATTTTATTTCGTACTACTTTTGGTATTTTAATATCAAACTCTGCAGGTGAAGCATTAAATTTTCCAGAAATTGTAATAATATCTCCATCTATTGAAACATTTAATGGTAGGTCACTAAGCTCTTTTGTTTTCCCATGAAAGGTAAGTGTGCCGTTTAAACTCATGGTACTGGCGTTAGCGCTTAATTTATCAATAGAAAAATCTTTAATATTACCTCTAAAGTTAGTTTTTGGAAAATCATCAGAATCAGCATAATTTTCATTAAAATGCTCTTCCATTAAAGCGTTTTTAAATCGAAATCCTTTTACTAATGCTAAAGCAGCTAAATCTCCATTCTCGGTATTTAATATTGCTGTTGCAGTACTGGAAGTTCCTTTAACTTCTTCAAATGCTGCTACTGAAGCTTCAAATGTAATTTCTCCTGTTTTTGTTAAGTATTTTCCTTGAGAAAATGCACTTATACTTATTAATGCGATTAAATATACTATCTTTTTCATTCTTTTATGTTTTGTGGCTTTTATTCTTCTGTTTTAAATTTAACCAAAAATGTTGCCATAATTCAATTTTTTAATATTAATTTTCTAAAAAGCCATCTACTTCCCATTGAATAACTTGATCTATTAAACCTTGAGGTAATCTTGAAGCCCCTAGAGGCATTGCACCTGGTGACCCTGTAGGCCTTGAAATTCTATCTATTAAATTATTTTGAGTAGAAGTTCTCACTTCTTCAAATGTTGTTAATGGTATTGGAGCTCCATTTTGAGGTGGATTACTATGGCATTCAATACAATTATTATTTATGATAGGTGCTACATTTTCATCGTATGTTATAGTAGTATTTATAGGTATAACATCTTCTAAATCGCTAATGCTATCTGTTGCACAGTTATATGTGATTAGTGATATGACTCCTATTAAGATTAAGTATATTTTTTTCATAATTACTGTATTTAAAATGTACGATTTAAGTTAAATCCAAAAAAGATGTCTCCTTCAAAGAAATTACCATTTGCTTGATTTAAAAACCCAATAGCGTTTATTGGTCTTGCATTTGTGAATGTTAATTGAAACACGTGCCCACCTGTTTCCAAATCAAAACCGATTGATAAAGCATTTCTTGCTTCAGAGCCATCAGCTCTATTTAAATGCAAACCATAATCTGCATTAAAAGACCAACGTTTTGTAAACTTATATCGACCTCCAAAGCCAACTAAATATTGAGCATTATCTTGATTAACCTCTCTAACTAAACCTTCATGAATAAATGTTGGAGCTACTTGTAATGATAAATTTTTATTAAACTTTCTAGAGATTAACAATTGAGATACGTAACCTAATCGATTGTCAAACTCCAAACCAGGTAAATTATCACTATCTAATCCTGTATTCACCGTAATAGAATTATATCCAACTATATTTACAGGAAAGCCTTCTTTTTTTTGTCTCGCAAGACGATATTTCAAAGAGAGCTCATAAATTGCATCAAAAGAACTTCTTGATGCGCCTATATTAAGCCAATCTGTAAATCCGTAAACAAAATTTAAACGTGTTACAGAATCATCCAACCCAAAAAAAGTATCAATTCCATTTTCTAAACTTCCAAAACGGTGTGCTACAATAAATGTCAAATCTCCTTTTGCAACTAATTTAGTGGATTCAAAATTTACGATTTTTAAGCCCTTAAATGCAGCATCTTCATATTGACTTTCTGTTTCATCTATTTCTAACTCATCTAATAAGTCATCTTGAGAAAATGATAGTAATGGTATACATAATAAGAATGTTAGAATGTACTTGTAATTTAATTTCATAGTATAATTAATTAATAATGTTTGTTTGATCTATTTTTATTTGCTCTAATAAATCGTCATACCCAATAAAACGACCTTTAACAGTAACTACCTTATTAAGTGATAATTCTTCTGTTATGGATACATCAAATACACAAAAAATAGTACTGTTTATTGTGAGATCATTAGTATTAAGCTCTGTAATACTACCTTGTACCTCAATAGTTTTATTTAAATACTTTTTTTCTGCTGCTATAGGGTCATCTATAAACTCTTTAGAAATATCTTCAGATGTTGTTACGAATTCTGGAGCTTCAGTTTTTATATCTCTGTGATCTTGATATAAATAATTATATCCTCCAATGCCTATTATGGCTAATACGATTATTACAATAATCCATTTTTTCATATATGGTTAATTATATATTAATATAAAATTCTGTGAATTTGTGACTAGGAAGAAAGCTGGTTGCCGCGTTATAGTCGCAATTATATTTTTAGAATTACAAAAGAGATTAATTAATTAGCTAAATACTTTCTTTGAGATTAAATTTTAGCTAGTACTGAAGACATGAGAGTATCACATTTGATAGATCCAAATTCAAAGAGAGAAGCTCCTTTAGATAATTAAAAGAGTTCATCTTTTAATATTTGTTTAGAGCGATGAATTCTGACTTTTACATTACTTTCAGTCAGATTTAAACATTTAGATATATCAGAAATACGCATTCTTTCAACTTCTTTTAATATATAAACAGTTTTATATTTTAATGGAAGATTTCCTATCGTTTTTTCAAGAATATATTTCATTTCTTTTTGTATTATTTCTTTTTCTGGATCTGAACCATCGGGTGATTTAATAATATGAGTTTCTAATGAATTATCGAAATAATAATTGGAGTTTTTGTACTTGCTAAAACAAAAATAGGAGCTTATGTAGCTTCTGGTTGGCTTATAGCAATTGCTTTGATATTAATTGTAAGTGGAATATTTATTGATATCGCTGTTAGAGATATTGTTGGCTATTGGTGCCTATGTTTTAGCTAAGCTATCAGTCGAAAAACCAGTTACAGCTTAATAAATCTAATTACCTAATAAAAAGCGTAACACATTAAATGATTCTAATGGTTACGCTTTTTATAAATAATTATTAATTACTAAAGTTCAACTTTAGCATTATGATTTTCTATTAACTCTAAATACTCATCAATTTTAAATTCCGAAGCTTTAAAAAGAGTAGATCTTTTTTTAACTTGTTCTTGTCTTTTAATACTTCTGGCAAAACGGCGAATACTACTTTCACAATCTAATATAAGACCTGGAACTTTAACAGTTTTTCCATCTTCGCCTATTGCTACCATTGTAAAATAGGATGAGTTACAATGTTTAACACTCCCTTGTCTAATATTTTCTGATTCTACCCTTACACCAACAACCATTGACGAACCTCCTGTATAATTCACAGATGCTTTAAGAGTTACAATCTCTCCGACCTCAATAGGGTTTAAAAAATCTACTTTATTTACAGAAGCTGTTACACAATAATTCCTTGAATGTTTCGAAGCACACGCAAAAGCGATTTGATCCATTAAATTTAAGATATAGCCACCATGAATTTTACCGCTAAAATTTGAATGAGATGGGAGCATTAATTCTGAAATAGTAATTTGAGAATCCTCTATTTTTTTAAACATAGTATTACTTTTCAATCTTGGTCGTCTTCAGCACGCTTTATTATCGCTTCAGGTAACGCTTTTTTTGCTTTAGCTCCCATTTTTTTAAGCTTTTCAACCGATGTAATAAGATTTCCTCTTCCTTCAACAAGTTTGTTCATAGCTGAAGAATAATCTTTTTTTGCATCATCCATTTTTTTGCCAACACCTGTTAAATCTTTTACTAATCCTTCAAACTTATCATATAAGGCACCGGCTTGTCGTGCAATTTCAATAGCATTGCGCTGTTGTTTTTCATTGTTCCACATAGTGTCTATAGTACGTAATGTAGCTAATAGGGTAGAAGGTGTTACAATTACGATATTACGCTCGAAAGCCTTGTTGTAAAGGTTATTATCCTCATTTATGGCAATAGCAAAAGCTGGTTCTATGGGAATGAATAGTAATACAAAATCTGGTGATTCAATATCATATAAATCTTGATAATTTTTATCGCTAAGTTGCTCTACGTGTCTTTTAATAGAATTAATATGTGCTTTTAAATACATTTCACGATCATCTTCTTCTGCATTAACATAACGTTCATAATCAGTTAAAGATACTTTAGAGTCAATAATCATTTTTTTACTATCAGGAAGATGTAATACTACATCTGGAAGTACTCGAGTACCATCTTCTAAAGTAAAACTTTGTTGCATAAAATATTCTCTATCTTTTTCCAATCCAGATTTTTCAAGTACACGCTCTAAAACCAATTCGCCCCAGTTACCTTGCATTTTATTATCTCCTTTTAAAGCTTTAGTAAGATTAGTAGTTTCTTTAGCCATTTGCTGATTTAAATCTTTTAGGCCTAGTAACTGTTCTTTTAAAGCTGAATGCATACTGATGCTCTCTTTTTGAGAATCTTCAACTTTTTTCTCGAAAATTTGTATTTTTTCTTGAAGTGGATTTAAAATCTGTTTGATATTTTCTTTGTTCTGAAGCGTAAACTTTTCTGATTTTTCATCTAGAATTTTAGTAGCTAATAACTCAAAATCCTTGCGAAGTTGTTCTTGTTGTTTTGCGATTTCTCCATCTCTTTTAATACTTGATTGCTGAATATTTTCAAATTCAATATTTTTTTGAGCTAATTCAATATTTAACCCTTCACGCTCATCTCTAAACGTATCACGTTCTACTTCTAAAGCATTAATAGTGTTTCTTAATTCGTTAATGGTATTAGTTGATTGATGTTGTCGTTCTTCTAAGGTACTTTTTTCACCTTTACTTTTTAGTTTAGAAAATAACATACCAAGGTAAGCACCAACAGAAGCAGCAAGTATAATAGAAATGATGAGAATTAAGCTATCGCTCATAAAATGAATAGAATTTACTCAAAGATAAATTTTTTAACTAGAAGAAAAAGAGATTAAAGTATGAAGTTTTTAATTATAAGATTGCTGATCAAATAATCTACTTGTTTATTTTAAATCCACCATTTATATCATCAAATACAATTAAATCTTTAGGAAATAAAGTATTAAAAATACCTTGTTTTATTAAGCTTTTTGGAGTACCCATTGTAACACTATTCTCAGTCATCACAATCATTTTATCACATAACTGAATGGCTAAATCGATTTCGTGAGATGAAAATAAAATGGTTTTTTTAGTGTCTTTAGCAAGCTTTTGTAATAATTTTAAAACATAAGCTTTATGATACATGTCGAGATGTGTAGTAGGCTCATCTAAAATAATTAAAGAGGTATCCTGAGCCAATGCACGTGAAATCATTACTTTTTGAAGTTGTCCATCGCTAAGTTCAAAACAGCGTTTAGATTTTAAATCTTCAATATTAGTGAGCTTCAGTGCATTTTTTACAATATTTCTATCTTTTTCAGATAAGTTACCTACCCAATTGGTATAAGGCTGCCTTCCTAAAGAAACAAGTTCTGAAACAGTGAGGTTTTTAGAAACAATTTGCTCTGTTAATACTAGGCTTAACACTTTTGCTAAATCTATACTATTATAATGAGTCAATTTCTTTCCTTCAATTGAAATACTGCCACTTATTGGGTTTTGAACTTTTGTAAGAGTTCTTAATAATGTAGATTTTCCGATACCATTGGCACCAACTAATCCAATTAATTCACCTTGTTGTAATTGAATATTAATGTTAGAAGCAATAACGGATTTTGCTTTTTTAGATTGATACCCCACGGACAAGGCTTCAGTTTTTAAAACGATATGTGATATGTTTTCATTCATTTTACACCTTAAAATATCATTTTTCGTTTTCTCACTAATAACCAAATCACTACAGGCGATCCAACTAAAGATGTAATAGCATTAATAGGTAGTGTATAATCACTAGTTGGTAGTTGTGCAACACTATCACAAATAAGCATTACAATAGCTCCAAATAAAAATACAGCAGGTAATAATATTTTATGATTAGAGGTATTAAAAATTTGACGTGTCATATGTGGTATAGCTAAACCAATAAAAGCAATAGGGCCAGTAAACGCAGTAATTGTTCCTGCTAAAAAACTTGTAGCTAGTATAATGATCATTCGACTTCGCTTCATATTTACCCCTAAGCTTTTTGCATAATTTTCACCTAATAAAAGTGTATTTAATGCTTTTATAGAAAAGATACTTAATAAAACCCCAGCACCATATATTATAAATAATATAAATATCTCATTCCAGGTTAAATTACCTAAGCTTCCAAACCCCCAAAAGAAATATTGCTGTAGCTGTTCGGCAGAACTAAAATAAGAAAGCACACTTACAATCGCAGCTGTAATACTTCCAAACATTAAACCTATAATAAGTATTGCCATAGTATCTCGCACTTTTGTAGAAACTAATAATACAGCTAGTAGTACCAAAAAACTACCTAAACTTGCAGCAATCACAATAGTCCATTTTGAAATTAACATACCTGCTAATACGCCTCCAAAAATTGACGCGCCCATAATTACTAACGCAACGCCTAAACTCGCACCAGAAGTGATTCCTAAAACAAAAGGTCCTGCAAGTGGGTTTCTGAATAATGTCTGCATCATCAGCCCAGAAATACCTAAACCAGACCCAACAATAATAGCGGTAATGGCTTTAGGTAACCTATAATCTTTTACAATATATATCCAAGATTGTTTTTCAACTTCAGCACCAATTAAACTATTAAAAACGTCATCAAAAGGAATGATAATGGAACCCAAACTAATATTTAATAAAAAGCAAAGTACTAGTACAATTGCTAATATTATAAAAGAGAGTTTATATGACTTTGAAATAGCCAACTATTTTAAAACTTTAAAAAAGAAAGATTCATAATCAGGTAATAATTGTGGATGTGAAATAGAAATGATATCTTTTAAAATAAGATCAGGACGTAAAGGTCCTAACTCGTAATAAAGAAGTCCTCCTTTGGCTCCTATTTTATTAGTATAAGTATATATTTTATTATTTTTATAAGCATCAAAATAAGTGTATCCTTTATTTTTTGAAGCCATTTGCGCCTTGTTTTCAAAACTACCAGCACCTATCCATAATTCAGCTTCTTTTGCTCTTTCAAGTACGTTTTCAAAATTTAGCTGTAAACTACCGGTATTGTCAGTGTCTTTCCAAAGATATTCTGTATTTGCATCTTCTAGATATTTGGCAACAAAACTTTTTCCACCAGGAATATTCCAGACGTCTTTAAAAGTAGATCCAGAAAATACAATCGGTTTTTCTTTAACGTTTAGTGCTGTTTGCTTGGCTTCTAAATAATCTGCTTCTATTGTTTTAAAGATAGTATTTGCTTCTTCTTCTTTATCAAAAAAAGCAGCAATAAATTTTATCCATTCTGCTCTTCCTAATGGATGTTGTTCTGTCCAGGCACCATCTAAAACTACAGGGATTTCAAATTTCTCAATTTGATCTAATGTTTTATTATTTCCGTTTACAGAGAATCCAATCACTAACTCTGGAGCTAATTCTAAAAGTAATTCCATGTTTAATTCTAAATCATTATTGAGATCTTTAATTTTTCCGCTATCGATATTTGCTCTTGTCTTTTCTGAAGAAATATAATCAGTACTTGGAAATCCAACTAATAAACTATCAACATTTAAATACTCTAAAGATGGAATATTAGTGGTAGACATAACAACCACACTTTGTATGGGGAGTTGTATGATGTGTGTATTTTTATCTTGTTTTGGTAGAGAATTTCCTTTTTTAACAAGGAGATAACGAAATGTTTTTTCACTAGCTGGCCAAGCAGAAGTTACTTTTATTTCCTTATAGGCTTCGTGTTTTGTTATTGAAAAACCTTTTGCATATTTAATTTCCTGAGATACTCCAGTTTTAGCTTCTGATGCTACTAAAACATCTTTTTTTTCTTCTTTACAAGAAAAGAAAACAAGAGAAAACCCTATGATAATAATTAAAAATCGCATCGATAAAAATTAGAAATCAAAATTCGTTATTTTTTTTGTAATACCCTCTACATAAAGTTACTTTTGAAGCATTAAAACTTGTTTAGATGAATTTTTTATGCTCTTGGAGTGGGGGAAAAGACAGTTGTTATGCATTTTATAAGGCCGTACAGCTTGGATATAACCCTATGATACTTTTAAATGTTATGAATGAGTATGGTGACTGTTCTCGCTCACATGGAATTTCTAGAGAAGTGCTTTTAGCACAGTCTGAGGCTATAGAAGTTCCTATTCATTTTTTTAATAGTACCTGGGAACATTATGAAGAAAACTATGTCAAGCATTTAAAAGATTTGACTAAACACCATGCGATTACACATACTGTTTTTGGGGATATTGATATCGATTCGCATCGTGCTTGGGAAGAAAAAGTATCTAATGCTGCAGGCGTTGAAGCTATTTTACCATTATGGCAGCAGAATAGAAAACTATTAGTGCTAGAAATGATAGCTAATGGTATAGAAGCCATGATTGTTTCTTGTAATCAACAATTAGGACCAGAGTTTTTAGGAAGAACCATTAATGCTTCATTATTAGAGGAGTTTGAATCTATAGGTATAGATGCTTGTGGAGAAAATGGGGAGTATCACACATTAGTAGTTAACGCTCCCTTTTTTAAACATAAACTTAATGTTGAGGTAAAAGAAAAAGTAATTTCTAGTAATTACAATTTTGCAGAATTAAAACTTAACTAATATTTATTTTCGAAACAATTTTTAATTTACTCTCCTCTTTTTTAAGATGAAAAACCTCTCCGTATTGTATTTTTATACTGAATGATTTTTCTAAAGGTATATTTAAGAGTTTGGCTAATAAACTTCTTATAGGACCAGCATGTGTTACAATAATTACATCTTTCTTGCTTTTAAACAAAGTTAATTCTTCAAAAAAATCAGATACTCTGGAGGCTAATTGTATATATGACTCTCCATTAGGAGTTTTTATATTTACAAAATCTTTCATCCAAGGGTCAATTTCTTCTGAAGGAATGACATTCCATGGTTTCATTTCCCAATTTCCAAAATTCAATTCTTTTAATCGATTATCATAAGTAACTTCAGTATCAAATTCTTGTGCGAGTAAATCACAACGTTTTAAAGGACTACTAATCACATTATAAATTCTGTCATTAGGAATTTGAGAACGAATCGTTTCAAATTCTTTAATATAATTTTCAACTAAATCTAAATTGGTTTGCCCGTAACAAATCCCTTTTTCTATTTTAGGAGTTGTATGTCTAATTATATAAATGTCCATATAACTATAAAGCTCAAGTAAAAGATAACTTCAGATAATTGTTGAACTGCTCCAGCACAGTCGCCAGTTTGACCTCCTAACCACTTTTTGAATTTAGCTCCTAAATACACTTTTGATAAATACATTGGTACAAGCGTTAAAAATAATAAAGGTGTTTTAAAAAATAATAAAGGCACAATTCCAAAAAGACCACTTATGATTACAATATTTAAACTAACATCTTTTGCAGCAGGTTTTGCTTTACTATCATTTGTATCTCTAACATAGGGGTGTGTATAGATTAACATAGTTGCTATAAATCTGCTTAAACTATGCCCAGAAATAATCGCTAAAGGAATATAATGAATAGGGATTTCTCGTAATGCAGAAAATTTTATAGCTAATAAAAGTCCTAATCCAATAACACCATAAGTTCCTAATGTGGAATCTTTCATGATAAGCAGAATTTTTTCTTTAGTCCATCCGCCCCCAAAGCCATCACAAACATCTGCAAATCCATCTTCATGAAAAGCACCAGTAGTATATACTGAAGTTACCATGCTTAATAAAATAGCAATTTCTAATGGTAAAATAAAAGAAGTTCCATAAAAAACTAATGCAGAGATGCTACCTACTATTATTCCTACTAATGAAAAATAGCGTGCACTTTTTTTGAGATATGTAGGATCATGATTTACCCATTTTGGACAAGGAATCCTTGTAAAAAACATTAAGGCAGTAAAAAAAATATGAATCTCTTTTTTCATCTAATAAATTATTATTTTTCAGTTTCGGTACTTATTCCAGCGCTATCAAAACTAGCCATATTATTCAAGAAATTTACAGAAGCTTTTAATAAAGGCATTGCTAGTGCAGCTCCTGTTCCTTCGCCTAATCGTAAGCCTAATGATAATAAAGGTTTTACGTTTAAAAAATCTAACATTTTTATATGCCCTTGCTCGTTAGAGGTATGTGCAAATACACAATACTCTAATATTTTGGGGTTTATAGCCTGGGCTGCCAATAATGCAGAAGTAACAATAAATCCATCTATAACAATTGTCATTTTTAACTCCGCAGCTTTTAATATAGCACCAATGAGCATTATAATTTCAAAACCACCAAATATAGCTAATGCTTCTATTGGAGTTTTAGGAGTATATTGATTATAAACCTCAGAGAGAATATGTTGCTTTTTATGAATGCCTTCTGGATTAAGCCCAGTCCCAGAACCAACGCACTCGTTTATTGGAATATTTGTAAAATAGCTCATAAGTAATGAAGCCGATGAGGTATTACCAATACCCATTTCACCAAAACCTAAAGTATTAACATTATTATGATAAAGGTCAGATACAATGCTTCCTGATTTTTTTAATGCGAGCTCAATTTCAGCTTTGGTCATGGCAGGACTATCCTGATAGTTTTTAGTACCAAAACCAATTTTAGCATCTATAATATCTAAGCTCTCTTCGAATGTGTGATTTACTCCAGCATCAACAATTTTTAAATTAATATTATTGGTATCACTAAATACATTAATTGCAGCACCTCCATCCACAAAATTGTATACCATTTGCGAAGTTACTTCTTGAGGAAATGGGTTAACTTCTCCTTTTAAAGCGATACCATGATCTCCTGCAAAGACAACAATGGTAGGGTTTGTAATTTTAGGGTTTTCGGTTTGTTGTATACATGCAATTTTAAAAGCTAGCTCCTCAAGAATTCCTAAAGCACCAATAGGCTTTGTTTTTAAATCAATTTTATGCTGAACTTTTACTTCTAGATCTATATTTTTTGTAGAACTAATATTGTAATCCATTTTGCTTTTATTTAAGAGTTACTGGTATTCCTGAAACCATTAATGTTGCTTTATCTGCATGCTTAGCAATATGTTGATTCATCCAGCCTTGAAGTTCGGTAAATTTTCTACCTACCTCAGTTTGTGCATGCACTCCCATTCCTATTTCATTAGAAATAATAATAATTGTAGCATTAATGTTTAATAATTTATCAAACTCTTTTTTAGCTAATTCTAAACATTTTTGGATATCGTTTTTGGTATCAACATAATAATTGGTGAGCCATAAAGTAACACAATCTATAATTACGACATCATTGTTAGAGATAACTTGAGAGATGTTTTTCTCTTCTTCTACCGTAGTCCAACGCTCATCTCTATCTGCTTTGTGCCTATCAATTCTTTTTTTATGATCATATCCCCAATTGCGAGATGTCGCAACATATTTTGGAGAATTTGAAAAAGATAGCGCTAATGCTTGTGCATAACTACTTTTACCAGAACGTTCACCACCAGTTATATAATGAATCATAGAATGTGTTTTTCGTAATTTATAGATGCAAATATTATACTTTTTTGAATTAATAATAAAAATAATAAGTTTTGATTGTAAAATTGATAGTATATTTGCAGCGAATTTTGGTTTTTAGCTTTTTTTTAAAAAGTTAAAATTAAAAGGGAATCTGGTTAAAATCCAGAACTGTTCCCGCAACTGTAATCTTAGTCCGCTTTGGTGGATGCTTATTATTAACTTCAATGTCACTGGAATTTATTCTGGGAAGACTGATAATAAGACGAAAGTCAGGAGACCTGCCATTTTCAACAAAAAATAAGTCAAACTTTCGGGATAAAAGTTTACGTATAAGAAATTATACTTTTCTCGATTTAATTTTTTCATTAAAATGAACAAAAAAACAAATGTGTTATTAGCATTAGGTATGCTATTATCAATTTTCGCTTCTGCACAAGAAGTAGAAAAAACAAAAGTTGAAGAGTTAGAAGAAGTTGTATTAACAGATTCTCGTTTTGAATTAAAACGAGAAAATTCAGGAAAAACTGTTATTAAAATTTCTAAAGCAGAAATTGAACGTAATCAAGGACGTACAATTGCAGAATTAATAAATACCAAATCTGGTATAGAAATTAATGGGAGTAGAAGTAATGCAGGACAAAATTTAGGTGTGTTTGTACGTGGGGGAAGAAATCGCCAAGTACTTGTAATTATTGATGGCGTTCAAGTATCTGACCCATCTCAAATTAATGGAGAATATGATTTGCGTTTATTGCCTTTAGGTAATATAGAATCTATCGAAATCATAAAAGGCGCTGCAAGTACACTTTATGGTAGTGGAGCTGCTGCTGCAGTAATTAGTATAACAACTAGTAAGGCAGGAAAAGATGCTATTAACGCTACAGTGACATCGAGTATTGGAACAAATCAATCTCAAGATGATCAAGGTTTTGATATTGCAGATTTCACTAATGGTGTCAATATTAATGGTACAGCAAATAAGTTTAATTATCGTTTAGCATTTAATCAGACATTTTCTGATGGTATTTCTGCTGCTATTGCAGATAATGGAGAACGAGATGCATTTTCAAGATATGGATTAGATTTAAATTTAGGGTATAAAGTTACTGATGCCTTTTCAGTAAATATTTTTGGAAATATTACAGATATCAATTCTGATTTTGATGGAGGTGCATTTTTTGATGCAGAAGACAATGAATTTAATAGTGATCAACAACGAATTGGTTTAACTTCAAAATATGAATATGCTAACGGAAGTGTTAACTTAAGTGCGTCATATAGTAATTTTGAAAGAGAGTTTATCTCAGACTTTCCTTTTTCTGCAGATGGAGAAAACTTTATTTTAGATGTGTATAACAAGTATAATTTTAGTAATACATTTTATACAATAGTAGGCCTTAATATTATTGATAACCAAGTTACTTTTGATGAAGATGTCGATTTTAATATTGTAGATCCTTACGTAAATGCTGTGTATGTATCTGATTTTGGGCTGAATATTAATGCTGGAGCTAGATTAAATAACCATAGTGAATATGGATCTAACTTTACATATAATATTAATCCATCTTTCGTTTTTAAATTTAATGATAATGATTATTTAAAACTATTTGGATCTTATAGTACGTCATTTATTACACCATCATTAACACAATTATTTGGGAATTTCGGACCTAATCCAGATTTAGATCCAGAAGAAGATTTAACTATTGAAGGAGGAGCAGAGGTAAAACTTGGAAATAAGTTTAGAGCTTCTGCTTTGTATTTTGATCGTGAAGAAGATGATGTAATCTTGTTTGATTTCGCTACAGGGTATTTTAATGCACAAGAAGAAGTTAATACTACTGGTGTTGAATTAGAAGTAACTTATAATCCAATAAAAAAAATAGCAATTACTGCCAACTATACCTATATCGATAATGAAGATGATGCTGGAATTTTAATCCCAGAAAATAAGGTTAATTTAGGAGTAGGTTATAGTTTTACGAAAAGAACCAACGCTTCAATTTCTTATCAGTTTACAGATGAAAGAACTGCTAATGACTTTAGCACATTTCCAGCAACACCAGTAACTTTAGATAGTTTTTCTATTGTCAACTTAAACTTTAGTCATACTTTAAAAAATGAAATTGTCACTTTCTTTGCAGGTATAGAAAATTTATTTAATGAAGATTATCAAGATGTATTTGGATTTACCACCAGAGGATTTAATACAAATATTGGTATTAGATTAAATTTATTATAAATCATAAAAGCAAGGGAGAATTAGTCAAAAAAAGCCATTTACTGAATGGCTTTTTTTATGGCATTAAATCACAATACCAAAATCCAGATTTTTCATTCCCACATACAGAATTATCATCAGTTTTTGGAGTGTTATATTCACGATATACTTTTTCTCCGATAGTAAAGTTAATAGAGTGTTTAAAAATAGGTCCATCAAAACAAAATGTATGAAACTCGCCATTTTCACCACATGAATCAACATTATCTGGTAATTCGTCTATAAAATTTTCATCTATAATTTTGCCAACAAAATCTTCTCCAAAATATTTAGCATTAGCACAAACGATAATAGTTTTAAAATCTAAATCTAAAAATTCTTTTATTAAAGATTTGGTGTCTTTTTTCCAAAGTGGAAAAATGGTTTTTAAATTTTGCTTAGCTAGTTGGCTTTCGCGATACATTTTTAAATCTTCTAAAAAGATGTCACCAAACGCGCTATGTGTAAACCCTTTATTTTTTAAACTGTTAACTGTTTCTAACATTTTTTGTTCGTAAACTTCCATAGTGGGTTGTTCAGGCAGTTCAATAATATTTGCAGGAATATCTAAAGCTTTGGTTTGAGCAAAGAGCAATTCTTTTCTCAATCCATGCATACTTACGCGATTGTAATGACTATTTACAGTTGTAATTAACTCTTCAACAGAATAACGTTCATCCTGTAATAAATAATGTAAAGCTAAGGCAGAATCTTTGCCAGAACTCCAATTAAAATAAGTTTTATTAACCTTAGACATTAATTAATAGCAATTGGATTTCGTTCTTTATTTATAGCAACAAATGTAAATTCTCCACTAATAGCTTTTTCTCTTGAGGATGAATACATTTCTTCAATAAATACATCTACTCTTATTTTAAGGCTTTTAGTGCCTAAATATGTTACTTTGCCTATAAGTTCTATAATTGTTCCGTGAGGAATAGGTTTCTTAAAGTCAATTTTATCACTACTCACCGTTACCATTCGTTGACGGCTATAACGCGTAGCAGTTATAAATGCTACTTCATCCATAAGTTGCATCGCTGTACCTCCAAACAAAGTATCATAATGATTTGTAGTATTAGGAAAAACGGCTTTAAAGATTCTTGTTTCAGAATTCTTAACACGTTCTGTATGTAAATTGCTCATAAATTTAGTGCTTATTCTATAGCTTCAAATTTACGATAATTGATTTCTTTTATAGTTTATTCTATAGAAATATACATATTATCTTTTAATGGTGTTTCCATATTAGAACTTGCTATAATTTTATTAAATGTTACTTGAGGTTCTGTAGATTCTATAGATGTTGATATAGATACTTGTTGTAATGCTCTTGCTAGTAAAGGCTCGTTTATATCCCCTAAAACACCATAGTTTGCTAAATCTTCATCTAAAAAAATATTTGGAATTAAGCCATCTGTATATTCAAAAAAACCATCTGCATTTGCATTTCTCCCTAAAAGAGGCTGAATTGCCCATGTATGATTTCTATTTGGAAAACTCCCACAACCTGAACCTCCTATAAAATTACATTCCGGAACATCTAATAATGTTGTAGAAAATTCATTTTTACCAGTGGTAAATCCACCTATATGTATGACATCTATATAAGGAGTAAGACTATTAATTACCAATTCACTAGCAGAAGCTGTGTTTTGTTGTGCTAATATAAATACGCGATTTAAATTTAAACTATTAATTGCTGCTCCACTTGATAAATTATCTACAAAATTTCGATTAAGTACTTCTTCAGAAAGTTGCGCTTGAATTTTGTCATTCCAAACTCCTCTAAATAATAATTGTCCTGTAAATTGCCCAGTAATCATACTAGATAAATGTATAGCTGATTGTACACTACCTCCAGGATTATAACGCAAATCTAAAACCAAATCCTCAATTCCATCTGCCAAAAACTGTCCAAACGCATTATTCAATTCTGTGTCAAACTCGTCAGTAAAACGATTGTACATTAAATACCCTACTTTACGAGTTCCAGTATCAATTGTATTAGCAATAAATACTGGGTTTTCGGTATAAACCTCTTTAGTAAGTGTTACTTCTCGACTCGTATCAATAAGATCATTATTAGATATTTCTAAAATATTTAAAGTATATGTATCAGAACCAGTAAACAAAAGTTCTCTAAAATTACTTTCTGTAAGTTGTATTCCGTTAACTTCTGTAAAGATATCTCCTCGTTGAATATCTTGAGTAGATGCATTAGAATTTGGTAATACAAGCCTAACAATACCAAATACGTCAGAGCTTCCATTTATTGTTCCTAAACCAAATTCAAGACCATTGGTAAGTGTTGTTCCTTCTAAAGAATTAAAAAGTGCGTTAAAATCATCTACAATAAAGCTAAAACGATCTTCGCTAAATAATAAATTATTAAATAACTCATTTGGATTAGTAAAAGATTCTAAATACTCAGAGAACTCTTCATTAGAAGAAAAACGATTATCTGCCAAATCAGGTACACTCCCTTGCCAAAAATACCATTGATTCATTGCTGTCCAGATAAACTCATTTATTTCTGATGTGGCTATAGGATTATCATCAATATCATCATCACTAAAACAACTTGTAATTAAATTAAATGAGAGAATAAATAGAAGTAGGTATTTAAAACGTTTCATAGCAATTGTTTTTATTTATAAACTCTAAATTTACTTAGATTATTTTATTTTAAAAGTTTTTGTGTAACAAAATTAAATATGGGTCGTCGTAATAACAAATAGCAATAAAAAGCTATAAACTAACCAAAAAATGACACAGGCAGATTTTTTAAGTATAGTAATGCCTTTTAAAGATAAAATGTTTCGTTTGGCAAAACGATTACTGGTTTCTCGAGAAGAAGCAGAAGATGCCACACAAGAAATATTATTGAAATTGTGGAAGAATAATAGTCAAATAAGTAATTATAAAAATGTAGAAGCATTTTCTATGACAATGACTAAGAATTTTTGTTTAGATAAATTAAAATCAAAGCATGCACAGAATTTAAAAATTGTACATAGCAATTATCAGGATAAAAATATATCATTACAAAAGGAAGTAGAATTAAGAGATAGTATAGATTGGGTAGCGAGAATTGTTGAAGGATTACCAGAACAACAAAAAATAATTTTACAATTAAGAGATGTAGAACAATATGATTTTAAAGAAATGTCTAAAATGTTGGACATGAATGAAACAGCAATTAGAGTTGCTTTATCAAGAGCAAGAAAAACAATAAGAGAAGAATTAACTAAAACCCACAATTATGGTGTTAGATAATATAGAACAATTAATAGAAAAGTACGACAACGGAGAAACTACTTTACAAGAAGAGCAACAGTTAAAACACTATTTTTCGCAAGAAGAAACTGTAATGCCACATTTGGAAGTATATAAACCAATGTTTGCTTATTTTTTGGACACCCATAAAGAACAGTTTACGAAAGACGTTCCATTAAAACCTAGAAAAACCAAAGCGTTGTATAAATGGATTTCTGTAGCAGCAGTAGCAGTTCTTATGTTTGGGGCTTATAATCAGATCTATAACCCACCAATTATAGATGATTTTTCTTCATTGACACAAGAAGAACAAGAAACTTATACTAATGCAGTAAAAGTTTTTAGTTTAATGTCATCAAAGTTTGATAAAGGCACAGAAAGTATGAATGCTTTAGCTTCTAATTTCACTAAAGGTGCTAATAACTTGACATATGTCAATGAATTTTCAGAAACAACAAATAAATTTTTAAAAACAACAAGTAATTAAAATAAAATCATGAAAAAATTAATATTAATAATAGCGATTATAGTAACACCGTTAATGTCTTTTGCACAAAATGGATTGTTTGATAAATATGAAGATATGAAGGGAGTAACTTCTGGAGTTTTAAATCAAAAAATGTTCTCAATGCTAGCAAGCATTAACATTAACTTTGATGATCCAGATAGTCAGGCTCTTTTTGATGCAGCAAAAAAGATTAAGAGCGTTAATTTTATAACTACTGGAGATGAAAGTATTTCTAAAAGTATGAAAGCAGACGTAGATAGATATCTTAAAAGTTCTAATTTAGATGAATTAATGCGCTTTAAAGATGGAGATCAAACAGTGAAATTTTATGTTAGAGAAGGCCGTAATGAGAATGAAATAAAAGAATTATTGATGTTTGTTAGTGGACTTAAAGAACTTACAAAAGGTCAAGATATTACGATTAACGGAGAGAAGAGAGATATAGAAACAGTTATGGTATCTGTTCTTGGAGATATAGACCTTAGAGAAATATCTAAAGTTTTAAACTCAATGAATATTCCAGGTGGAGAGCATTTAAAGAAAGCTGGAGAAAATAGAAACTAAACATAAATTAATGAATTCATCAATCAAAAACCTTGTAAAGTCACTCCTCATAGTTATAGTTTTAACAAGCTGTGACTATGGAGAGACCTTACAAGCGTATTTCGTCACTAAACAAGAAACTCCAAACTTTATATCTATAGATATTCCAACTAGTTTTGTAAATATAGATAAAGTAACATTGACCAAAGATCAAGAAGAAGCTTATGAATCTATAGATAAACTAAATATGTTAGGATACACTATTTCTGATGATAATATAGAAGAATATAATACAGAGTTAGAAAAGGTAAACCTTATATTAAAAGATGAACGTTATCAAGAACTTTTGAGAGCAGGTAATACTACTGATGGGAAAATTGTTATAAAGTATATTGGAACAGAAACTGAAATTGATGAGCTTATTATTTTTGGGAGTGCAACAGATAGAGGTTTCGCTATTGTACGTGTTTTGGGTAATAATATGAAACCAGCACAAATAATGACATTAGGAGACGTTATACAAGATTTAGATTCTGAAGAAAATAATGTACAAGATTTTATGAAATTCTTTCAATAGAGATTCAAAAAAATAACCCTTCAATCTTATAAAGTTATTGAAGTTTTATTATGTTAATGAAGAAAAACCTCCTCTGATCGGGAGGTTTTTTAATATATTATATTCCTGTATAATTAGAGGGTGTAATTACTTTAAGTTCAGATTTTATAGCATCACTTACTTCTAGAGTATCTATAAAACTAGCAATTGAGTTTTGTGTAATAGCTTCGTTAGTTCGAGTTAATCCTTTTAATGATTCATAAGGATTAGGGTAACCTTCGCGACGTAAAATGGTTTGAATTGCTTCTGCTACTACTGCCCAGTTTTGTTCTAAATCGTCAGCAAATCTTTGAGCATTCAATAATAATTTATTTAAACCTTTTAAGGTTGATTTAAAACCAATTAATGTATGCCCAATAGGAACACCTACATTACGTAACACAGTACTATCTGTTAAATCACGTTGCATGCGGGATAGTGGAAGTTTAGCGGCTAAATGTTCGAATACTGCATTAGCAATCCCTAGATTACCTTCACTATTTTCAAAATCAATTGGATTTACTTTATGTGGCATTGCAGAGCTTCCTACTTCACCTTTTTTAATTTTTTGTTTAAAATAATCCATGGCTACATAGGTCCAGATATCTCTATCTAAATCAATGATAATAGTATTAATACGTTTTAAACCATCAAATAAAGCAGCCATATGATCGTAATGCTCAATTTGAGTAGTTGGAAATGAATGATGTAAACCTAATTTTTGTTCTACAAATTGAGTTCCAAAAGCTTTCCAATCAATATTTGGATAAGCAACTTTATGTGCATTGTAATTTCCTGTTGCTCCGCCAAATTTTGCAGCATTTGGAATATTTTTTAACCCGTTAAACTGTTGCTCTAAGCGTGTTACAAAAACTTCAATTTCTTTTCCTAGTCGAGTAGGAGAAGCTGGTTGTCCATGAGTACGAGCTAGCATTGAAATATCTTTCCATTCAATAGCTAGTTCTTTTAATTTTTCTAAAACAGAAGCGTATTCAAGAGTATAAACATCGTTTATTGCATCTTTAATACTCAAAGGAATAGCTGTATTATTGATATCTTGAGAAGTTAATCCAAAGTGGATAAATTCCTTATATTCAGAGATGCTTAAAGCATCAAATTTTTCTTTAATAAAATATTCAACAGCTTTTACATCATGATTGGTGATACTTTCAATATTTTTAATAGCTAATGCATCTTCAGTCGAAAAATCTTTATAAATAGCTCTTAACTTATCAAATAAACCTGTGTCAAAAGATTTAAGTTGAGGTAGAGGAATTTCACATAAAGCAATAAAGTATTCAATTTCAACCAGAACACGATATTTTATTAAAGCTTCTTCAGAGAAATAAGGTGCTAAAGATTCAGTTTTATTTCTATAGCGACCATCAATTGGTGAAATGGCATTAAGAGCAGTTAAAGACATAAATTATGCTGTTTTTTTGAAGTTGCAAAGATAATTAATTCAGTGATCAAATAGGAAGAATAAATTATATATATTTAGCTTTTTAAATCTCAAAAAATGAAATATTTCTACCTATTTGCTCTTGTTTTTTTATCACAAACAACTTTTGCACAATCTTATAAAAAATCAGAACCATTTACTCATACATATTCTATTGTGGCTAGAGATGAAATTACTGGAGAAATGGGTGTAGCTGTTCAATCACACTGGTTTAGTGTAGGTACAAGCGTAGTATATGGAGAAGCGGGAGTAGGTGTGGTAGCAACACAATCGTTAACTAACCCTGCATATGGTCCAAAAGGCTTAGCTTTAATGAAACAAGGTTTATCTCCACAGCAAGCTTTAGATGCGTTGATTGCCAATGATGAAGGAGAACAATACAGGCAGATAGGAATGCTAGATGTTAACGGAAATGTAGCGACACATACCGGAAGTGCTTGTATTGCTGAAGCTGGGCATCGTCAAGGTAAAAACTATTCTGTACAAGCGAATTTAATGTTAAAGAATACTGTTTGGGATGCTATGGCAAATGCCTTTGAAGCAAGCAAAGGTCAATTATTTAGTGAACGTCTTTTAGCTGCTTTAAAAGCTGCACAAGCCGAAAAAGGAGATTTGAGAGGTAAACAATCTGCAGCGATATTAATTGTAAGCGGTACAGCAACAGGAAATAGTTGGGAAGATACATTAATGGATTTGAGAGTAGATGATAGCGATAATCCATTACAAGAACTAGAACGATTAATGAAAGTTGATAAAGCTTATAATTTTATGAATAATGGAGATGTAGCAATGGAAGCTGGAGATTCTAAAAAAGCAGAGGAGCAATATTTGAGCGCTCAAAAATTATTTCCTGATAATTTAGAAATGCAATATTGGTATGCTGTTAATTTATTAAATAGTAAAGATTTTAAGAAAGCGAATCCTATCTTAAAATCTATTTTTAAGAAAGATGAAAATTGGCGTATTTTAATTCCGCGTTTGGTAGATAGTAAACTATTAACACTTACTAAACTTGAGTTAGAAGCTGTAATGAAATTATAAATTAGCTTTTATTTTTTTGATTAATTTTCTAGCTCTAGCCTTAAAACCAGCACTCTGAGAATAAAAATCACGTTCTAAAATATCTACTAACTCAGGATGAATCCAATTGTATTCTTGACCTAAAAGATAAAGCGTATGCATAGCATAAGCTTTTGGTGCAATTTTCTCATCATTTATCATCCAATCAAAACAAGCTTCGGTTATTTTAGTTTTATGAGTTTCATTAATTACTGTTTTAAAACTAGATTCTTTTTTTGAATAGTGGGACGTAATTAAAAGTTCACAAATTTTTGCTACAGGACGTACAGCCGAATCTAAGTGCACTTTATGTATATTATTGGTAAATGTGGTTAAAAAAGGAATAATAAGATCTAGCTGTTTGCTACAAGTAAACTCTAATACCCAAGCTGCTCGACATGAAACCTTGTCGTCAACCATGAATGTAATATTTATTAACTTAGGTAATAAATCTATATTGTTTATGACTAAGTTTGCTGCTGCTAATCTATGTTCCCTTAAAGCACTTACTTGAGTCAATTCTTTATATAAAGCATCAGTAGTCAAAAGGATTTTTTTATTACTTTTAAAGTTCTTAAAATACGATCGATCAATATAAAAACATTATAAAGATATACAGATGAAAATTATAAAAAAAATATTGGTAGCACTACTGATTGTTTTAATAATTATGCAATTTTTTGGTCCAGATAAAAATGAAGGTTCTTTACAGGATATGACAGCATTTATAAATGATACTAATCCTCCAGAAAATGTAAAAACAATATTAGAGAATACATGTTACGATTGTCATAGTAGTTATACACGTTATCCTTGGTATAATAATATTACGCCTGTAAATTATTGGATGGCAGATCATGTAAGACATGGAAAAGGAGAACTAGATTTTTCTAAATGGGATGCATATTCATTAAAAAGAAAAGACCATAAATTGGAAGAAGTGATTGAATTGGTTGAAGAAAAAGAAATGCCATTACCATCATATACATGGACTCATGGAGATGCAAGACTAAGCAAAGAACAAATTGAAAGTGTTATTGCTTGGGCAAACCAAACACGAATAAAATATAGTGTAGCGCCACAGCCACAATAGGTTTTGAAATACTCAAATGAATATCTTCAAAAAAAAGGTTTCTTACTCTTTTTTATTTGATGCTTTATAATTATGCATAAAAAACTATTAATTATTGGTTTTGTTTGGCCAGAACCTAAGAGCTCAGCAGCAGGTAGCCGTATGTTACAGCTTATCGAAATATTTCGCTCTCAAGAATACCAAATTACTTTTTCTAGTACTTGTGCAAAATTTGACAATGCTTTTGATTTAAAATCTATTGGTGTGCAACAAGTAGAAATAGAACTTAATGACCCCAGCTTTGATGTATTTATAAAAGAATTGAATCCAGATGTCGTATTGTTTGATCGTTTTATGACCGAAGAACAATTTGGTTGGCGTATAGCTGAACATTGCCCAAATGCGTTACGTATATTAGATACAGAAGACCTACATTGCTTACGAAAAGGGAGACAGCAAGCATTTAAAGATGAATCAACTTTAATAACTATTGAAATTGATAATAGTTATTTGTTTAATGAAATTGCAAAGCGTGAAATTGCAAGCATTTATAGAAGTGATATAACCTTAATGATTTCTGAAGCTGAAATTGAAATTTTAAAAACAAAATTTAAAGTCGATAAAGCATTATTACATTATTTGCCCTTTTTGTTAGATGAAGTTTCTAGTGAAAGTATAACAACGCTTTTAAAATTTAAGGAACGTCAACATTTTATTACTATTGGTAATTTTATGCACCCGCCTAATTATGACGCGATAGTGTATTTAAAACAAGAGATATGGCCATTAATAAGACAGCAGCTTCCAAAAGTGGAGTTACATATTTATGGTGCATATGTATCTCAAAAAGCAAAGCAATTACATAATCAAAACGAAGGATTTTTTATAAAAGGTTTTGTGGAAAATGTAAATGAAGTCATGCAAAAAAGTAAAGTATGTTTAGCACCATTGCGCTTTGGTGCAGGTTTAAAAGGAAAGCTAATAGATGCAATGCAAAGTGGAACACCGTGTATAATGACTTCTATAGCTGCTGAAGGGATGTTTGGAAATTTAAAACCAAATGGATTTATAACAGATTCATCTAAAACGTTTGCGAAAAAAGCTATAGAATTGTATTCTAACCAAGAAGCATGGGAAATGTTTCAAAGCAATGGATTTAAAACTATTAATAACCGTTTTATTGGCGAGAATTTTAAAACTGTTTTTGTAAACAAATTAGAAATTTTATTGAGTACTCTTAAAACACATCGTTTTCAGAATTTTACGGGACAAATGTTACACCACCACCAGTTACAAAGTACAAAATATATGTCGCGTTGGATTGAAGAAAAACATAAACATTAAACAAACAAAAAACGAACGTGATTGTAGGTTTATTAAATGTATATGTTAATTATTAAAGCAATGAATTAAATATGGAAGAGAAAAAATATACCATAATTAATGGTTATAAACATATACAATATGAGGCTGAATTATATACTCAAAAAAAATCACTTACTGAAAGTGAAGAATTTTATAAGTGGATAGATACAAGACGTTCAGTAAGAGAATATTCTAATCAACCTGTTTCTAAAACAATTATTGAAAATATAATAAAAACAGCTTCTACTGCACCGTCAGGAGCTCATAAACAACCCTGGACATTTTGTGCTATTTCTAATCAGGAATTAAAATCTAAAATACGTTTAGCTGCAGAAATTGAAGAAAGAGAAACATATTCTAATAGAATGAGTGAGCGTTGGCGCAAAGATTTAGCTCCTTTGGGTACAGATACTAACAAGCCATTTATTGAAGATGCACCTTGGGTAATTGTAGTTTTTAAAAGAGTATATGAATATGAAGATGATGTAAAGCATAATAATTATTATGTAAATGAATCTATTGGTATTGCTAGTGGAATGTTAATTACAGCAATACATAAAGCAGGCCTGGTAACACTAACACATACTCCAAGTCCAATGAATTTTTTAACTAAATTATTAAATAGACCTAGTAATGAACGTGCTTTTTTATTACTACCAGTTGGTTATGCAAAAGAAACTGCTTACGTTCCCGATTTAAAACGAAAAAGATTAGATGAAATTGCAGTATTTTATGAATAATATTTACAAGTTTTTTTTACTAATTAATGCTATAAATTTAGTCATTCCTTTCGTTGCTGGTTCAGCAATTACAGTAACTTTATTATTACTTTCCATAGCAGGTTTTGGATCTATATAATAAATAGGAATATCCTTTGGAGCATAATGCATTAAACCTGCTGCAGGGTACACTTGCATAGAAGTACCGACGATTAATAAAATATCTGCAGTTTCACAAATCTCTATTGCATGATCAATCATAGGTATTGCTTCTCCAAACCAAACAATATGTGGTCTTATTTGTCCATCTTTAGCACAAGTATCTCCTAAATTTAAATCTTTTGTCCATGACATTATATCATTGTCATCCTTTGTACTTCTTGCCTTTAACAATTCACCATGTAAATGAATAATATTTGAACTCCCACCACGTTCGTGCAAATCATCAACATTTTGAGTAATAATAGTAACCTTATAATCTTTTTCTAATTCAGCTAAAGCAAAATGTGCTGCATTAGGTTTAACTTCTAAAAGCTGTTTCCGGCGTTGATTGTAAAAATCTAATACTAATTCAGGATTTCGAGCAAAACCTTGTGGAGAAGCTACTTCCATAACATCGTGGCCTTCCCATAGACCATCAGCATCTCTAAAAGTATTAATCCCGCTTTCGGCACTTATACCAGCTCCTGTAAGTACAACAATATGTTTCATAGCTTTAAAAGTAATAATAACTTTATTTAATTACGATCTAATTTGTTCCTTTTTTAGGTGAAACGGATTTGCATTTTGTTTTTCATTAAATTGCAATTCATTTTAATTTTTATGACTGATATAAAACTTTTAGAACATCTTGAATCTTATCTTACAGAGCAGCGTTTAGAGCGTTTTAATAGAGTTATTTCGCAACGCACTAAACATTTTACAGTTGCTACAGAAGATGTATATCAATTGCACAATACGAGTGCTGTAATACGTAGTTGTGATGTATTTGGTATTCAGGAAGTTAATATTATAGAAGAACGAAATACTAAACGAATAGATCGAGAAATTGCAATGGGAGCCCAGAAATGGGTTGATTTAAATCGATTTAATTCTGTTGAAAACTGCATTAATAAATTAAAACAAAACGATTATCAAATTATAGCTACAACACCGCACACTAACGATTGTTTACTTAATGAATTTGATGTGACTAAAAAATCTTGTTTTTTCTTTGGAAGAGAAACAGAAGGTTTATCCCAAGAAGTGATTGATAATGCCGATTGTTTTTTAAAGATACCAATGTCTGGCTTTACAGAGAGTTTAAATATATCTGTATCTGCAGCAATTATATTACAACATGTAACCACAAAACTTAAACAAACAAATATAAACTGGAAATTAACACTTGAAGAACAGCAAGAAAAACGTTTAGATTGGTGTAAGAAAACAATAAAGAGTTATGAAGATATAATGACTCGTTTTTATGAAAAATAATTTTTTTGTACTTTTAAATCAAACGGATTTATAATAAACTAACTCTTTAAAGCATGATTTTTATATATGTCATATTAGGAATAATAGCTCTATTTATTATCCTAGCAATAGTCGCTCCTAAAAAATTTAATATTAGTAGAAGTATTGTAATAGAAAAACCTTTACCAGAGGTATTTGAGTATTTAAAATATATTAAAAATCAAGAACAATGGTCACCTTGGAAAAAGAAAGATCCAAATATGAAACAAGAATATATTGGTACTGATGGAGAAGTAGGTTTTATTTCTCGATGGGAAGGTAATAAAGATGTTGGTACTGGTGAACAAGAGATTATAAAAATTACAGATAATAAATCTATAGAGGTACAAATGCGCTTTTATAAACCATGGAAGTCAGAATCTGAAGCATCAACTAATGTTCAAGATATGGGTAATGGTAAAACAAAAGTAACTTGGGGGTTCTTTGGAAAAAACAAGGTGCCTTCAAACATTTTTATGTTGTTTTTTAATATGGACAAAGCTGTAGGTGGTGATTTTGAAGAAGGGTTAGCTAGTTTAAAAGAAATTTTAGAAATTGATTAAAAATAGAAACTATGGAAAATAATTTAGTAGGTTGGTTTGAAATCCCAGTAACTGATATGAATAGAGCAAAAGCGTTTTATGATAAAGTGTTTAATATCAATATTCAGGTTCAAGATTTTGGAGATACTTTAATGGGGTGGTTTCCTTTTGCTGAAGATAAACCTGGAGCTCCAGGATCTTTAGTTAAAAATGATGCTTATGAACCAAGTAATACACAAGGCGTTTTAATATATTTTTCTTCTGAAGATGTAACTAATGAATTGAATAAAGTAGAAATTGCAGGTGGTAAATTAGTTCAACCTAAAACTCAAATTTCTCCAGATATAGGATATATGGCAATTTTTATAGATAGTGAAGGGAATAGAATTGCTTTGCATTCCAGAGAATAAAATACTTAAAGCTTACTTGTTCTGCTTCTATTTAAAACCTTATATTCTTCATAACATTCACTTATAGCGTCTAACATTTGAAGATCATTTGCTGTGTTTATAAAATCTTTAGAGTAGTCACATTCACTAGCAAGTAAATCTAAATCTACTTTATCAATTTTTAATAAAGCAGTAAGCATTTCACGATCAAATCGTGTTGCTAAAAGATTTCGAAGTTCATCATCTTTTTTAAAATCTCTTAGACGACGTAATTCACGAGGTTTTTTACCAAATACGTTATGCAGAAAATCTACAGGATTAAAAATTGCACCTAATGTACGAGTCAATGCGTTTTTAGAACTACGGCCTCCTTCGTAACCTGTAGATGGTAAGCCAGAAATGCTATAACGTACATTTTTATTTAAAGGAACTTGCTGTATATCTAAAGCCAAAAAACCAGTTAATCTTAATTCATTTACCACAACTTCTTCTAAAGCTAATGCTAACTCTGTTAATTGAATTTTTGTAGCTGCAGAAGATTTATATTTAATCCAATCATTAGTTACACGAACTTTAATAGATTTATATCCTAAATAAGAAAGGTGAAGTGTATCATTAACATTTGCTCTTATTTCAAAAGCTCCTAAACTATCTGTTGCAGTACCTTTTACTAGATTTAAATTAACAATATTTACATTCTCTAAAGGAGTAACACCATCAGTTTTAACAATAGTCGCTTTAACGAAAGTTTCTTGAGCATTACTACTAATGCTACTAATACATATTAAAAAGGCTATTATTAAAAATTGTTTCATTAAAATCAATTATGTTATAAAAGTAATAAACAAAACGAATAAAACCCGATTTGAATATAAATTTGAC
The DNA here is from genome assembly GCA_003443635.1 of Flavobacteriaceae bacterium. NCBI lineage: Bacteria > Pseudomonadati > Bacteroidota > Flavobacteriia > Flavobacteriales > Flavobacteriaceae > Flavobacteriaceae bacterium. Next base: position 1,618,390 of record CP031964.1, read on the forward strand.
TAAAAATTAACAAGAGGTCTGTTATCTCCTCGAACGCCTTGGTCTTGAAACTCCAGAATTTCCTGAAGATCTTGAATCTGAATTTGAACGCCTCGATCTTGATCTTCCATCACTGTTTCCTCGTCGATCGCCTCTGTTTCCTGAAGATGAAGCTCGTTTTTCATTATCACGCCTTCTTCTACCTCCAGTATTACCTCCACGTCTGTCGTCTCGTCTTCCTCCACGCCCTCTATTTCTGTTACGTCCTCTATCTTCAGAAATTTCTACATTTACAAAGCGACCATCTTGTTTAAAGTCGGTGAAAAATGCTAATACTTTCTCTTGATTAGCTATGTCGGTATTAAAAAATGAAAAACTATCCTTAACTTCTACTTTAAAAACATCATCTTGACCAAGTTCTAAAACTTCCTTTAAAAAATCTTTTAACTTCATCCAATCGTAACCATCTTTTTTACCAACATTAATGAAGTAACGTGTCGCGTTTTCATTATGAACGCTATCACGCTCACTACTATGATTAGCTTCGACATTGAGATCTTTAGCTTTATTATAATAGTTGAAAAACCTAGTAAATTCTACTGAAAAGAATTTTTTAATAAGCTCATCTTTGCTAGTATCTGCAAATAGATCATTAATATTATCTAGATAAGGATCTATTTCATGATTAATCTCTGTATTATGAATTTTATTTGCTAAAGACATTAATTGCACTTCGCAAATTTCTATACCACTTGGAATTTCTTTCTTTTCGAATTTCTTTTTAATAATACGTTCAATGCTTTTTATTTTACGTACTTCACTTTTAGAAACTATTACCATGGATACCCCAGTCTTTCCTGCACGACCAGTACGTCCACTACGGTGTGTATAAGTTTCTGTTTCATCAGGTAATTGATAATTAATTACATGAGTAATATCATCTACATCAATCCCACGAGCAGCTACATCTGTAGCAACTAACATTTGTATTTGTTTATTTCTAAACGAACGCATTACTAAATCACGTTGATTCTGACTTAAATCTCCGTGTAATGCTCCTGCGCTGTACCCATCTTCAATTAATTTTTCGGCCACTTTTTGCGTATCTCTTTTTGTTCTACAAAAGATAACAGAAAATATATCAGGATTTGTATCTGCTAATCGTTTTAAAGCAGAATAACGATCACGAGAGTTTACTAAATAGTATTCATGAGATACTTGATCACTACCTACATTTTTTGAACCAACCGTAATTTCTACAGGCTGATGCATAAACTTTTTTGCAATTGTAGAAACTTCTTTAGGCATTGTTGCCGAAAATAACCATGTATTTTTCTCTTCAGGGGTATGCGATAAAATATCGGTAATGTCTTCATAAAAACCCATATTAAGCATCTCATCTGCTTCATCTAAAACACTATATTCTATTTTAGAAATATTTACTAAGCGTCTGCTAATCATATCTTTCATACGACCAGGAGTTGCTACAATAATTTGCGCTCCCTTTTTTACATCTCTAGCTTGGTCTGTAATGCTTGCTCCACCATAAATGGCAACTACATTAAGCCCTTTACAATATTTGCCATATTGTTTAAGCTCATTGGTAATTTGTAAACAAAGCTCACGAGTAGGCGATAAAATTAAACCTTGAGTCGTACGACTATCAATATTTATTTTTTCTAACATAGGAAAACCAAATGCTGCTGTTTTACCAGTACCTGTTTGTGCCAAGGCAACTAAATCGGTTTCTTGATCTAATAAAATTGGAATTGCTTTTGCTTGAACGTCACTAGGTGTTTTAAATCCTAAATCATCAATAGCTTGTAATAGATCTTGATTAAGACCTAATTCTTGGAAAGTACTCATCTGTGTTTAATATTCGATTATATATGTAGTGTTACATATTGAAGAGTATCGACTTAAATTTTAAACTTCTGAGTAACACATCCTCACCCTGAGGAATTTTTAAAGGCGCAAATGTACAACTTTATTTTAACTACGTTGATTTTGAAATTTAAAACTATTAACTTCGTTATCTTACGGGATAAAACTACTTTTTTATAGTTAAAAAAATGCTACAGCTTAACAAGGGTGAATATACAGGCGAAATTATAAGTAATGTTAATATTGACGGGAGTATTTTAACTACAACTCATTATTCAAATAAAAAGAGTAGCTCAAATTGGCATTATCACGAAAATCTTCATATATGCTTTGTGTTTCAAGGAGGAAGAGCAGATAAAAAAAATGATACTTTATATACGGAAAAGAGCGGTAGTATTTTCTTTTACCATTCTGAAGAGAAACATCGTTGGATTTCTCCTAATCCTATTTCAAAAAGTGCAAATATCGAGATTGATAATACCTTTTTAAAAGAGTACAATCTTTCAGAATTTGATATTAAAAAATCGATAGAGGACAATGTCAATGCTAAGGCATTAATATTAAAAATGCAACAAGAAATGTTACTTAATGATACGACTAGCAGAACTAGTATTAAATCATTATTGTTAGAGTTAGTAAATCATTCAAATAAACCTCAATCAGAGTACATACCTCAATGGGTTAGTGATTTAGAGGAGTTAATTCATGAAAATTGGAATCAACCCATGTCATTATCAAATTTAGCTACTAATATTGGTGTGCATCCAGTAACAATCTCAAAATACTTTAGAAAATATTTTTCTTGCACTCTAGGTGAATATCTGCGTAAACTAAAGATTGATAAGAGTATTGAATTAATTAAAAATGCCAGTATGACACTTACTGAAATTGCTTTTCATTGTGGATTTACAGATCAAAGTCATTTTACAAGAAATTTTAAACAAATGACAGGGTTTTTACCAAAACACTTTAGAAAATTTTAAATACTAGCGCTAATCTCATTCTATTTTAATATATAATTACTATCTAATTTTGGTATAGATATAAAGCTGAAATTATGAAAACAAAACAAGGGGTTATAAAACAAAACAATTATGGAAGGGTTATAGATTATTTGTTAATTCTACTAATAACTTTAATTTTTAACTATACAACTTACGCTCAAAAAGAAGTTACTAATCCTGTTAATGAAAATGAATTAACTATAGTAATAGATTCGATCACTAAATTAGTAGAGCAATACTATGTCTCTCTAGAAATTGGTAAAGAAATTAGTGATTTTATTCAAGCTCAAAAGAAAAGTGGGGCATATAAAGATATAACCAACCCTAATGCTTTAGCAAATCAGTTAACTTCAGATTTACGGTCTGTGAATGGTGATTTGCATATGTCTGTAACATATAGTTTAGAAACAAATGTAGATGATACTTCAAAAGAAAATAAAGTGTCAACCCAAATTGATAATAGAGGCCAATGGACTAATTATGGGCTCCAAGAAATTAAAATTCTTGACGGAAACATTGGCTATCTAAAAATTAATCACTTTACAAGTTGGAATCATTTTGAAGAAGCCAAAAAAGTAATTACTAGATCTATTAATACGATACAAAATACAGATGCATTAATTATAGATGTAAGAAATAATAGTGGTGGTTTTGAAGAGATTGTAGCATATTTGATAAGTTATTTTTTTGATGGAGAATCCATTCATCTATCAGATTATTATTATAGATATTCTGATCAGCGTTACGGTGTTCATACTACTGTAAATATTCCTGGAACTAAGCTTCCTAATATTCCTATATATATTTTGGTGAATAGCAGATCGGCTTCAGCTGCAGAATCATTAGCATATATGTTAAAACACCTTAAACGTGCTACAATTGTTGGAGAGATTACTGCAGGCGCTGGCAACGGAGCAATGACACACCGTGTTAATAGCAGATTTACAGTTACTATTGCTAGTGAAGCTACCATAAATGCAATTACGAAAACTAGTTTTGAGCAAGTAGGAGTAATTCCAAATATTAAAGTTTCAAGTGATGAAGCATTTTCTAAAGGTTATCTGCTAGCTTTAGATTATTTAAAAGAGCATAATTCTGAAAAAATACATCCATCTAATTACGAAAACCTCGTTAATTTTATCCCTCAGGTGAGGGGAGTGAAAAAACTAAATAATGCTGAATATATAAAATACATTGGAAATTATAAGGATGCTAACCTGGAAATTATAATTTCTCTAAAAGAGAAAATTCTATATGCAGAAATCGTTGGTAAAGGTGGAAAAATTAAACTAATACCTAAAGCTGACCACATATTTATTGTCGATAATTTAAAAGAACGTATTCAATTTGTTTTTGATAGAGGTGAAGTTATTAAACTTATAGGTGTAGATTCTCCAATGGAATTAACAAAGCTTAAATAAGCAATACCTAATCATAATAACAGAATTAGAGTTATTGGTTTTTTTAGAATAGGGTTTTTAGTTTTAGATTTCAATAAATGGATTGAACATTTAATTAATGAAAAAGTGAATTTTCATGAAAATATTGTGACTGATGAAATTCTGAAAAAAAAATGATGATTATAACTGCTTTTTTTAATTCATGCTAAAATTCTCCATAATGCTTTAAACTAAAATCTGCCATATATTTTAACATATGCTCTGGGATAATAGCTTTTTTCCAACCATCTCCTCCAAATGCTTTTATAGAATCCAAATCTTTCCAAACAGAAAACATTAAGTATTCAGTATCCTCATCGTTTATAGATTTACCAACTTCTGCAGAGAGCATTCCTTCGTGGTTATCCACTACACCAAGTGCAGCATCTCTAAATTTTTCTTCAAATTCGTCTCTTAATTCCTCGACAACGTTTACTTTAAATACTCTGATGACCATAATTTTATATTTTGATGAGAGCAATTGCTTTAGAATAGCAACGATACTATTCTTTAAATTTGCTATTTAAAAATTGTACCAATTGCTGTACCGCTTTTCCACGATGCCCTATTTTATTCTTTAGTTCTAAATCCATTTCAGCAAAGGTTTGCTTGTAATCTTTAGGTTTAAAAATAGGATCGTAACCAAAGCCCTTTTTTCCAGATTTAGTTTCGGTTATGCTTCCTTCGCAAATGCCTGCAAAAATATGCCCTTTATTATGTAAGGATAATGCAATGATCGTTTTAAATTGTGCAACTCTATTAGATTCACCTTTTAGATTTTGTAATACTTTGTTCATATTATCTTTGGAGCTACGCTGTTCTCCTGCGTAACGTGCTGAATATACTCCTGGTTCTCCATTAAGTGCATTTATTTCTAAACCAGTATCGTCTGCAAAACAATCGTAACCATAATTTTCAATTACATAGTTTACTTTTTCTATAGCGTTACCTTCTATAGTATTTTGGTTTTCAGGAATATCTTCAAAACAACCAATATCTTTTAGACTAACAATAGTGATATGCTCAGGCATTAAAGCTTGGACTTCTTTTATTTTGTTACGATTATTGGTAGCAAAAACGAGCTCCATTTAAATATCTTTTTTAGTTCTCACAAATATAAAATTGTTAGATAAATTCTCACTTTTTAAAAACTTAAAAATTTAATAATTTTAAATGTAACAAAATAAATTTTTGTGAGACATACAGTTGGTTACCTTAAAGTAGTATTATGGTTTTACAGACAAAACAAAAAAATATAATCGCTTTTTTAATTCCCGCTTTACTTCTTAGTACTCTATTTTTAACTGCAAAATTTGTTACAATACCAAATCATCAGAATACATTTTATAATACAATTGTTTTAGATTTTGTCTTAACCATTCCTATAATTTATTTTTTATTTATTCGTAAACTTAATATTCCTAAAACAACTATAGTTCCAATTTTTATTATTGGTGTTATTATAGCATCTTATGTGATTCCTAAAGATTATCAAGCTTTATTAAATGCTATTAAAACATGGATAATTCCAATCGTTGAAATTTCAGTGCTTATTTTTGTTATTATAAACATAAGGAAAGCAGTAAAAGCTTATAAGAAGAATAAAGTCAACTCTTTTGATTTTTTTACGACCTTAAAATCTTCTGTTTTAGAAATCATGCCAAAAAGAATTGCACACTTTTTTGTTACTGAAATAGCAACGTTTTATTATGGCTTTTATTTTTGGCGAAAACTAAGCCTAAAACCAAACGAGTTTAGTTATCATAAAAACACAGGAACTGTTACTTTATTAATTGCATTAATTTTTGTGATTGCTATTGAAACACTTGTATTACATACACTACTCGCAAAATGGAGCGAAATTGCAGCTTGGATACTTACTATTTTGAGTATATATTCTGGAATTCAGATTTTTGGATTTGCAAAATCTTTAATGAAACGCCCTTATGCTATTGAAAACAACTTAGTGTATTTACGTTATGGAATAATAAGTGAAGCTATTATAGATATTACTAATATAAAAAATATAGAACTTAGTAGCAAAGAGATGGAGTTTAAAGGTAATGTTAGAAAACTATCTCCATTAACTGAAATAGAGGATCATAATATTATAATTACATTAAAAACACCTCAATACTTAACCGGGTTTTATGGAATAAAAAAGAAATTTACAACTTTAGCATTTTATGTAGACCATCGAAACGAATTTAAAAATGCAATACAAAACCAATTAGATGAAACCCTCTAAACATGCCAAAGCTGTTATTATTGGAAATGCAATTTATATTGCAGTATTTATAATTATTTGGTTTACAATCCCTTATTTTTATGAAATTGCTCAAACGGGGTATAGATCAGCAATAGCAGCAGTACTTACATTTGTCTTTTCTCCTAGAATGACAAAAATACGAACTCAATCTGGTGAAAAAATTCAAATAAAATGGTTGTTCTCTGGTAAAGCAATCACTATTTAAAATATTTTGTCATTCAATACTTAGTAGAGAATCTACTTTTGAATCCCTATCTATATCTGATAGTGATATTATTTTTAAAATAGATTTTAAATCGGTAATTTCTGAATCACTTGAAAATGTTACAGTTTTTGACTTTTCTGGGATCAAATCAAAATAATTGTTAGAAAAATGACCTTCAATAGTTCCAGTAGATAAATAAACATTTTTAGCTAAACTTGTAGCTGTTAAAGTAACTTCTGTTCCATTAACATCAATATTTATATTGGGCTTCTGCAATTTTAGATCTTTAGGATTTACAAAATAAAAAAGACTTTCATCAACAATCATTTCATTTTGAGATAATGTCATTTCTAAAAATACGTTTTCTAAAGGAAAACCTTCTAAAAATGCTTTTACATTTTCAGAATAGATAATGGTATTCGTTTGTGATTTAGTATAGCAATCAAACTCCCAAGATTTAATTGATTTTCCTGTTATGGTTTTTAAGGCAATTTTACACATTCCACTAAAACCTTCTAAAATGTCAGAAACTAGGTAAACATTTAATTGTTCGTCATCTATTTCAGCAGAAACAATGATAGGTTTATTAGCTTCTCGAATAGCGTAATGTGCAGCTTTCCAATTTCCAAAATAATCTACAGTAGACCATGAAATTGTTGGCCATACATCATCTATTTGCCAATATAATGATCCCATTGTATAAGGTTTGTTTCTACGATGCGCTTCAGTAGCAGATTGCAAGCTTAAAGCCTGTGATAATTGACTTAAATAAATAAGTTCTTCTAAATTGTTTGGAGAAGGAAAATACAGATCTATATAATAATTTATCATATCAAAGCCATTAAAATCTTCAGAAATCCATGGCATTTTGGAACGCTGTCTAAAATTTAAAGTTGGTGTATTTATGTTCCATTTATTAATAGAAGAATCAAACTTTTTAATAGTATTCAATTCAGGAAAAGATTGTAATCCATATTCACTAATAAACCGTCCTGCATTATCGGTATATTCTTTAAATGGAAGTTGGTTAAACCAAACTCCCCATTCGTGTTGATCTCCAGAAAATTTATTCTGAACAGTATTTATATTAGATGAAGGAGAGGAAGCCCAATAATTGTTATTCCCATATTCTGAAACGTAATTTTTAAGTGTGTGGTTAAAAAGTGTATCATAAGTATTCCAGATAGTTAAAGAATCGGTTTTGCTTAAATTATATGTGTTTTGCCAATCCCATTGTTTCCAACCTGTTAAATTCTCATTATTACCACACCATAAAGCTATACTTGGATGATTATTTAAGCGTTGAATAGCTTCTTTTGCTTCCTCCTTAATAGAGTTAATATGTGATTCTTGGGTAGGTACCATTGCACAAGCAAACATAAAATCTTGCCAAATTAAAATACCTTTTTCATCACAGAGAGAATAAAACTCGTCATTTTCATAAATTGCCCCGCCCCAAACACGAAGCATGTTCATGTTTGCGTCTATAGCATCTTGTATGACACGTTTATAATTTTTTGAAGCACGGGGATTAAAAAAATCAGATGGAATATAATTTGAACCTTTCATAAATAAAGGTTTTCCATTTACTTTTAAATAAAATGAGTTCCCAAGTGAATCAGATGATTGTATTAATTCAACTTTGCGAATACCTATTTTATGATAATAAGTATCTTCAATTTTATTGTCTATTTTTAAATCAACAGATAGATTGTAAAGGTATTGTTTTCCCATTCCGTTAGGCCACCAAAGTTTTGGGTTTGGTATTTTAACTTCATAAATTAATTTTTGATCTTTTTCTGTTATTTTTTTAGAACTAATCTCAACATCTTTAAGTTTGATAATTATTTCTTTGGAAACATTCTCTATAGATTTAGTATTGATAGTTACCATACACACAGCAGTATCTCTAACTATAGATTGTGTTTCGATCTTTACAGTCTCAATTTTTGCAGAATTCCATCCCTTAAAACTAAATAATCTCCAAATACCACTTGTAGTTAATCGAGGGCCCCAATCCCAACCATAATGATATTGTGCTTTTCGAGTGAAAATACTGTTTTGAAACCCTATAGGTTTCGCTTCATTAGATGCTGGAATATAATAAGGAAGTTGTTCTAATTTTTTTTGACCTTCTTTAACAGGTGATTTAAATCGGATATATAGCGAATTAAAACCATTGATTAATAATGATTTTATATCTGTTTTCCATGCACGGTGCATATTATCTGCACTAATAATTAGTGAATCGTTTAAATATACATCTGCATAAGTATCAAGGCCTTCAAAATTAATTTCTATATGCTCTTTTTGCATTAATTTTGAAGCTAATTGAAAAGTAGTTTTATATTCCCAATCTTTTTCTTCAATCCATTGTAAATCTAATTCGTTAGTATTTATAAAGGGATCTGGAATAAGATTATTTGCAAGTAAATCTGTATGTACGGTTCCTGGTACAGTTGCTGGATACCAAATAGTGTCATTATTTACTTGCTTAAACTTCCAAGCATTTACAGTTGTTTCATGACCACAACTAAATATAATTATACCTAAAAAACAAAATAAAAAGTATTTTAAAAGTGAAGTTTTGTAATTAGGCATTATAGTTAGTTTAGCGAGAACTAATATATAAATTCTAATAATAAATAATTTAGATTAAAATTATCTAAAACTTACAGTACAACTTTTGGAAGTTCCAAACCATTTTAATCGATTTTTTGATGCAGTTCTGTATATTGTATCTCTAATCATTCTAGGGACAAAAGCAAGGAGAGCAGCAACACGTTTCCATTTAGGGATACGAGATATAATTTTTAAAAAACCATCAGAATGTGTATGCACATTATTATTGCTGATTAAAATTACGGTTTCTAATTGTTCAGTTGGGAAGCCATATTGAATTAATAATTTTTGGCCTTCAGTAGATTGGAAAGCTATAAATTTAAAAATATCTGAATCTGCAAATTTTAATAACCAACCTACAACACCATTGCACAAATTACATTCACCATCAAATATGATAATATCTTTACTAAAGTTGGATTTCATAATGTTGCTTTTAAGCTTGTTATGGATTTTTGGTCGTTAAGATGATTAAGTCATTTCATAACAATAACTAAAAAAACCTTAAAATTTTAGCGATGATGATATGGTTCATTCTTTAAGATAGTGAACCCACGGTATAATTGTTCAATAAAAAACAAACGTACCATTTGGTGTGAAAATGTCATTTTTGATAATGAAATCCTACCTCGTGATTTATTATAAACGTCTTTTGAAAACCCATAAGGACCACCAATTACAAATACCAATTGCTTAATACCTGAATTCATGTGTTTTTGCAGATAATCAGAAAACGAAATTGAGTCAAAAGATTTTCCGTTTTCATCTAAAAGAATTAAAGCATCGGTTGATGTAATTTTATTTAAAATAAGATCACCTTCTTTCTGTTTTTGCTGATCTTCACTTAAGTTTTTTGCGTTTTTAAGATCAGGAATAATTTCAAAAGAGAATTTAATATAAAATCCAAGACGTTTTTGGTAATCGTCTATAAGTTGTTGTAACTGTTTGTTGTCTGTTTTGCCAATGGCAATGAGTTTTATGGTCATAGATCAAAGTTACATTTTTTTAAAATTTGGAATTTGATTTTTTAAATTTATTAAATCTCAATCCCTATTTTAGCAGTAAAGAATATATAATGATTAGTAAAGTACAATTCGATAAAGAGATAGAGTTAATTATAAGTAACGCTATACGAGAAGATGTAGGAGATGGTGACCATAGTTCTTTAGCTTGTATTCCAAATACTGCTATGGGAAAAGCGAAACTTTTAGTTAAAGATAATGGTATTATTGCTGGTGTAGAATTTGCTAAACAAGTATTTGCTTATGTAGATAAAAATATAATAGTAGAAACTTTAATTGAGGATGGTACAGAAGTAATTTATGGAGATATTGTGTTTTATGTTGAAGGCGCATCACAATCTATTTTAAAAGCTGAACGATTGGTATTAAATGCAATGCAGCGTATGAGTGCTATTGCTACTAAAACAAAGCATTTTGTTAACTTATTAAAAGGAACTAATACAAAAATATTAGATACACGAAAAACTACTCCTGGAATTCGTGCTTTAGAAAAATGGGCAGTAACCATTGGAGGAGGAGAGAATCACAGGTTTGCTTTATACGATATGATAATGCTAAAAGATAATCATATTGATTTTGCTGGAGGTATAACAAAGGCTATAGATAAAACAAAACAGTATCTTAAATCTGAAAATCGTGATTTAAAAATTATTGTTGAAGCTCGTGATCTAAATGAAATAAAAGAGATTTTAAAAAGTGATGGAGTATATCGTATTTTAATTGACAATTTTAATTATGAAGATACCAGGAAAGCAGTACAATTAATAGGCAATAAATGTTTAACAGAATCATCTGGAGGGATTAATGAAAGCACAATAAGAGATTATGCTGAGTGTGGTGTAAATTATATTTCTAGTGGAGCGCTAACGCATTCTGTATATAATATGGATTTAAGTTTGAAAGCGGTTTAAAATGACCAAACCAATAGAAGATAAAATAGATAAAATTCCAATATTAAACCTATTGGCACGATTTTTAAAGCAGGTAAAACTTCCTGGTTTTGAAGGCCTATCTATTTACGATTTGTTAGAAATGTATAGTATTGGTATTATTAAAGGCGCTTTAACTGCCAGAGCTGGTGCGATAGCTTATAGTTTTTTTATGGCGATATTTCCTTTTTTATTATTTGTTATTATTTTGATTCCTCATATTCCAATTGAAAATTTTGAAACAGAATTTTTAGGATTTTTAGAATCGTTTTTACCACCAACAACTACCGACTTTTTTTCTGATACAATTTTTAATAATATTAATGGAGCGGGATTAATATCATCAGTGTTTTTTGTATCAATGCTTTTAATGGCTAATGGAGTTAATGCAGTATTTTCTGGATTTGAAAACTCTTACCACGAACAGTTAACTCGTAATATGTTTAGACAATATTTGTATGCATTTTGGGTAGCCTTAATACTCGCGTTTTTACTTATACTAACTGTAGCAGGCTTAGGGTATTTTGAAATTTATGTTATTAAAACAGGTTTTGCTAAATATGGCTTTTTTATAATTATGGTTTATTTAGCTACGGCAGTATTATACTATTTTGGAACTAAAGAAGGAAGGCATTCTAAATTCTTTTCAGTGGGTGCTTTATTTACGACATTATTAATTATAATTAATTCGTATCTCTTTGGTATTTATATCGATAATTTTGCTCAATACAATAAACTTTATGGCTCTATTGGAGCATTATTAATACTGTTATTTTACCTATGGTTAAACTCCAATATTATATTGCTAGGCTTTGAGCTTAATGTATCACTACGACTTCTTAGAGCTAAATGTAAATAATGCAGAACTCTTATTTTATAGATGTTATATTACCTATTCCGTTAGAACGACTGTTCACTTATAGCATTACTAAAGCTGAAGCAGAGTTTTTAAAAAAAGGAATTAGAGTAGCAGTTCCTTTTGGGAAAAGTAAAATTTATACTGCTTTAGTGTATAACATACATCAAAATGCACCTGAAGTTTATGAAGCCAAACCAATTCATCAAGTGCTGGATGAGCATCCTATAGTTAACTCTCATCAGTTTAAATTATGGAAATGGATCGCAGATTATTATATGTGTACTTTAGGAGATGTTTTGCGTGCAGTACTACCAAGTGCTTTTTTACTAGAGAGTGAAACCATAATTTCTAAAACAGAAATAGAAATTAATGATTTAGAACTTAAAGATGATGAGTTTTTAGTGTATGAAGCGTTACAATTTCAGTCAACTTTAAAAGTTGAAGAGATAAGTCGTATAGTTGATAAAAAAAATATCCTTCCAGTTTTAAAACGATTACTCGAAAAAAAAATAGTAAAAGTAAATGAAGAATTGTATGAAAAATACAAACCAAAACTGATTCGATATGTTCGTTTGAATGAGCAATATAACTCAGATGAGGCAATGCAAGAATTGCTTAGTAATTTAAGCAGAGCTCCAAAACAACATAAATTAGTAATGACATATTTTGTGTTAACTACGAGTTATAAGAAACCGATTAAAGTTTCAGAATTAAAAGAAAAAAGTGAAGCATCTTCAGCGCAAATAAAAGCACTTATTGATAAACATGTTTTTGAAGAATATTACCTTCAAACTAATCGCATTTCGTTTTCTGGAGAGAAAAAATTAGCTTCAAAAAAATTAAACGAACACCAAAATGAAGCTTTAAGTAAAATAATTGAATCATTTAAAAATCATAATGTTACATTACTACACGGTGTAACATCTTCTGGGAAAACAGAAATCTATGTTAAGCTGATTGAAAATATTCTGGCAGAAGGCAAACAAGTTTTGTATTTAGTGCCTGAAATAGGATTAACTACTCAATTGGTACAACGCTTACAATTGTATTTTGGAGAACAAGTTTCTGTATATCATTCTAAATATTCATTAAATGAACGTGTTGAGGTATGGCATACCGTCTTAAATCACGATAAATCAAAAGGACAGTTGGTACTAGGAGCACGTTCATCAATGTTATTACCATTTAATAATTTAGGATTAATAATTGTAGACGAAGAGCATGAACAATCGTATAAACAATTTGATCCAGCACCACGATATCATGCTAGAGATTCAGCAATTGTATTAGCAAGCTTATTTAAAGCTAAAACACTTTTAGGTTCTGCAACACCAAGCATAGAAAGTTATTTTAATGCAACTCGTGAAAAAAAATATGGCTTTGTACAATTAAACAGACGTTATAATGACGTATTGATGCCAGAGATCGAGTTAGTCGATATAAAAGATAAGCATAAACGGAAACGTATGAAAGGTCATTTTAGCGATACTTTAATTGCAAAAATGACTGAAGCCATAAATGATAAACATCAGATCATATTATTTCAAAACAGGCGTGGGTTTTCTCCTATAGTTGAGTGTCAAACTTGCGGCCATTCACCACAATGTCCTAATTGTGATGTGAGTTTAACTTATCATCAATATACCAGTCAGTTACGATGCCATTATTGTGGCTATAAAATGGCAATGCTTCAAAACTGTTTGTCTTGTGGTAGTGTTGAAATGGATAGTAAAGGCTTTGGTACAGAGCAAATAGAACTAGAGGTAAAAGAATTGTTTCCGGATATTAAAGTTGCTCGTATGGATTTAGATACTACTAGAGGTAAACATGCCTATGAAACGATCATTGCTAAATTTGAAAACCAGGAAATTGATGTTTTAGTAGGAACACAAATGCTTACCAAAGGCTTAGATTTTAGAAATGTTAAACTTGTCGGGATTATGAATGCTGATAACATGCTTAATTTTCCAGATTTTAGAGCACACGAGCGCAGTTTTCAGTTAATGCAGCAAGTATCTGGACGTGCAGGACGTACAGAAGAGCGCGGAAAGGTAATTATACAAACATTTAATCCATATCATAATATATTACAACAAGTATCAAGTAATGATTATACATCTATGTTTAATGAGCAATTGGATGATCGCTATAATTATAAATATCCACCAATTTATAGGTTAATTAAAATTACATTAAAGCATAGAGATTATAATAAAGTAAATGAAGGAGCAGAGTGGTTTGCAAAATCATTACGACAAGTTTTCACAAAATACGTTTTAGGACCAGAATTTCCACCTATTTCTCGAATACGTAATCAATATCATAAAAATATATTGATTAAAATACCACAAGAACAGTCCTTGCCAAAAACTAAAGAGGTAATATTAAAAATCAAAAATAGTTTCTTAAGTGTTAAAGATTTTAGACCAATTAGAGTTATCGTTAATGTAGATAATTATTAATAGTTCTATAAAAACAAAAAAGTCTGCTAATTAGCAGACTTTTTTGTTTTTATAGTTTGTTTTTTTAGCTTTAAATATTGTTTAAAGCATCAACTAGTAATGTTTTTTTGTTTCGGCTTAACGGAATTTCGTAAGCACCAACTTCAACATTTTTACTATTAAATCGATCTATTTTATCTAAATTCACAATATAAGATTTGTGGATTCTCAAAAATTTTCCGTCAGGAAGTTCTTCTTCAAAAGCTTTCATAGTAGATAATACTACTAGACTGTTATCTTCGGTTACTAATTTTACATAATCACCAAGGGCTTCAATCCATTTAATATCTTTTATATATACTTTTCGCTTTTTAAGATTACTTTTTACAAAAATATGCTCTCCTTCAGTCTCATTAAAATCTAGTTTCAATTTATATTGCTCTAGAGCTTTTTCTACTGCGGTATTAAAGCGTTCTCTTGTAATTGGTTTTTGTAGATAATCTGTGGCATCGTAATTAAATGCTTTAAATGCATATTCCGTTTTACCTGTAACAAAAATAATTTGGGGTTTATTATTAAGTACATCTAGTAATTCGAAACCATTTAAAACAGGCATTTCAATATCTAAGAAGATTAAATCTACTTTGTGTGTATTGAGTCCGTTTTTAGTTTCCAAAGCACTACTATATTCTGCAATCAAATTTAGAGCAGGGTGATTCTCTATAAGTTTGACTATCGATAATCTTTGGATAGCGGAGTCGTCTACAACAACACAGTTTAAAGTCATAACATTTATTGTTTTTTAGGTTAAGATATCGACAATATTACTAAAAATTCGGACAAAAACCAAATAACATCGATAAAGTGTTTAAAAAAATAAAATTTTAACATTTCAAAAAGAGCTTAAAATCAATGTTATTTTTGTTGTAAGACTAACATATAATGATTATTTTTGCAGCCATTTTAAATAATTAAATACAATTTTATGAATCATTACGAAACTGTTTTCATCTTGAATCCCGTTTTATCTGAAACTCAGATAAAGGAAACAGTAAAGAAATACGAAGATTTTCTTATTTCTAAAGGAGCAAAGATGGTAGCCAAAGAAGATTGGGGGCTTAAAAAATTAGCTTACCCAATTCAAAACAAAAAAAGTGGTTTTTATCACTTATTCGAATTTACTGCTCCTGGAGAAGTAATTAATCCTTTAGAAGTAGAGTTTAGACGTGACGAACGTTTTATGCGTTACTTAACTGTAAGCTTAGATAAACATGCTATATCTTGGGCAGAGAGAAGAAGAACTAAACTTAAAGCAAAAGCGTAATTATGGCAAGTATAGAACAACAAGCAAAAGGAAAAAAAGATGGTGAAGTTAGATATCTAACGCCATTAAATATAGAAACTAACAAAACTAAAAAGTATTGTCGTTTCAAAAAATCTGGAATTAAATATATAGATTATAAAGACCCAGATTTTTTATTAAAGTTTGTTAACGAGCAAGGTAAATTGTTGCCAAGACGTTTAACAGGAACATCATTAAAATATCAAAGAAAAGTATCTGTAGCGGTAAAAAGAGCTCGTCATTTAGCTTTAATGCCATATGTAGCAGATTTAATGAAATAATATTATAACTATGGAACTTATATTAAAACAAGACGTTGAAGGATTAGGATTTAAAGACGATATTGTAACAGTAAAGAACGGTTATGGTAGAAACTTCTTAATTCCTCAAGGCAATGCAATTTTAGCAACACTATCTGCTAAAAAAGTATTAGCAGAAAATTTGAAGCAACGTGCTTTTAAAGAGAAGAAAATTATTGATGATGCCAATACATTAGCAGAAGCTATTAAAGCTTTAGAAATTAAAATTTCTGCTAAGGTTGGTTCTGGAGATAAATTATTTGGATCTGTAAATAACATAAATATTGCAGAATCTTTAGAAAAAGCAGGTCATACCATCGATAAAAAATTCATAAACGTTAGTGGTGGTAACATCAAGCGTTTAGGAAAGTATAGTGCAGCTATAAGATTACATAGAGAGGTTTCTGTAGGCCTACCTTTTGAAATAGTAGCGCAAGCATAATATATATTGATTAATATATTATAGAAACCGCTCATAGAGCGGTTTTTTTAGTTAACAAAAACACGCTTTGTTTGATATATAATAGAGAAATGAAATACTCAAGACTTACTAAAGAACAATTTGAAGAATTACACCAAGAGTTCATTAATTTTTTAGCTACACAATCTGTAACGGCAGAAGAGTGGGCCAATATTAAAACAAATAAACCAGAATTAGCAGAACAAGAATTAGATGTGTTTAGTGACTTGGTGTGGGAAGGCGTTTTAAATAAAGCGGAATATTTAGAAAATATTTCGGCACAACACATATATTTATTTCATTTGACAGAAGAGAGAATGGAATTAATAGGATTGAAACTAAACAATGACACTATTGATTTAACAACAAGGGAAGGTTTTGCTTGGTTAAGAGAAAATTTGTTATCTGATGATGTAGAGTTGTTTCAAGCTAAAAAAGAGTACTCAGACGATAAACAACTGGATAAATTTACATTAATACAACAAGGTGCAGTAATTACTAAGGGCGCACTTTTTCAGTATTTTGAAAAATTGGTTGGGTAAACTATTCTAAAAATAAGATATTTGCGTAAATAGAAAACTAAAATTTTCGAATTCTCGAAAAATACATATGGCAAAAAAACCAAGCATACCTAAAGGAACGAGAGATTTTTCACCTGTACAAGTTGCTAAACGTAACTATATATTTAATACTATTAAAAGTAATTTTGAACGCTTTGGATTTCAACCTATAGAAACGCCAAGTTTTGAGAATTCTGATACTTTGATGGGTAAGTATGGAGAAGAAGGGGATCGTTTGATTTTTAAAATCTTGAATTCTGGAGATTATTTAAGCAAAATTGACGATAGTTTGTATACTGAAAAAAAATCTAATAAGATTACCCCTCAAATTTCAGAAAAAGCTTTACGTTACGATTTAACAGTTCCTTTTGCACGTTATGTAGTTCAGCATCAAAATGAAATCAATTTTCCGTTTAAACGTTACCAGATTCAGCCAGTGTGGAGGGCAGATCGCCCACAGAAGGGTCGTTTTAGAGAGTTTTATCAATGTGATGCAGATGTGGTAGGATCTAACTCTTTATTGCAAGAAATAGAGTTTATACAATTATATGATGCTGTATTTACAACTTTAAAGTTAGAGGGTGTTACCATTAAAATTAACAATCGTAAAATTTTATCTGGAATTGCAGAAGTTATTGGAGCTCAAGATAAATTAATTGATTTTACAGTTGCTTTAGATAAACTTGATAAAATAGGAGAGGAGAAGGTAAAAGAAGAAATGCTAACCAAAGGGATTTCACAAATAGGAATTGATAAACTCCAACCGTTATTTAATATTTCTGGAACATTTGCCTCTCAAATAAGTGATTTAAAAACTATTTTAAGCACCTCTGAAGAAGGTTTAAAGGGAATTGAAGAATTAGAGTTTATTAATACAGCTATTTCTAATTTAGGCTTACAAACAGCAACATTACAACTTGATGTGACTCTAGCACGTGGTTTAAACTATTATACAGGCGCTATTTTTGAAGTTGCTGCACCTGAAGGAGTACAAATAGGATCTATTGGCGGCGGTGGTCGTTATGATGATTTAACTGGAATTTTTGGATTAAAAGATGTAAGTGGTGTAGGAATTAGTTTTGGTTTAGATCGTATTTATTTAGTACTTGAAGAACTCAACTTATTTCCTGAGGCTGTTACAAACACTATAGATGTATTATTTATAAACTTCGGAACATCTGAAGCTTTATATTGTTTAAAAGCAATTAAAGAATTAAGAAATAATGGTGTTAATGCCGAACTATATCCGGATGCTGCTAAAATGAAAAAGCAAATGAATTATGCGAATAGGAGACAGGTACCTAATGTTGTTCTTGTTGGTGACCAAGAAATGCAAAACAATGTATTTACTTTAAAGCAGATGAGTTCAGGAGAACAACAAAAACTTACTTTAAAAGAACTTATTTTACAATTAACATAAATAAAAAAAGCTCCAAATTATTTGGAGCTTTTTTTATTGTTTTCTGTTTAATTATTTTATTGTTGTACTAATACTTTTTTAGTTAAAATACCTTCATCAGTATTCATTCGTATAATATAAGTACCAGTAGCAAGCTTATTTGCTCTATATTCTACGCGATCATTATTAGGAATATCTTCAATACTGTAAACAGATTGCCCTAAAAGGTTAATCATTTCTAGAGAATTAATATTTTTAAACTCTGGATTAATAATAACAATGTTTTTACTGTTGTTAGAATAGAAAACACCTAAATTTTCGATTATATTTTCAGTGATAACGATGTCGTCGTCGTCGTCAATAATTTCTTCAACTACATTAAATACTAATTCAAAACGCTCTAGATGTTCACCAGCAATTAAAAAGAATTCGTAATCACTTTCTCTTAAATTGTGTTGTACGTTTAATTCTTTGTCATTAATGAAAATTTCTAAATTGTCAGGAACATTTTCTAATTCATCTAAAGTAAAGCTATTATCACCATCTGCACCTGTATGTATACCTATTGGCATAACAGTTTCGTTATTAATAATATCAATACCTTGAATGTTATATCTTCCATCTTCTACAAGCCAATACATATCATCTATTTGTTCTTCATTTAATGGCGCTTCATAACCCCAATCAAAACCTGCACTAGCATTTGGATCTACAGTTACTAACATTTGCCTGTGTATTGAGTTTACAGTATTTACAGCAAATCGTATTTTCATTCGATCATCAGTCGTACCAGTAGATTGTGTAGTGTTATTTATGCTACTAGGATTAGTTTCACCAAGTGTTAGATTTTGTTCCTCTATACCAAAGAAGACAGAGTTTCCGATACTTTCTACAACAAAGCGACGTTGCCCGTTATTAAAGTTAATGGTTCCATTAGTTTCTCCTAATACAAAGAATCCTTGTCCTACAGGAATAAATCGTCCTGGAACTAAAGTTCCTATACCACCAGTTGGTAAATCAGGGTGACTATTAGCCACTGAAGAAGAAGATACTGCTGGAGGTGTACCTCCAGCTAGATTATAAGTTGCATAACCTCCTTGGTATTCACGTAAAATATGTGATCCTCCACCAAAATGATCCCAGAAATATAAAGTTCCTGTAATCCCTGGAGCTCCCCCTTCTATAACTGGACCATTATCTAAAATAAATTGATTAGCATCAATCGCCGAAGCATAAGGGTTACCAACGAGATAATTATTATTTGCACTAATAGATAAGTTAATGTCTCCATTATTTGGTTTTCCTCTTGTTACATAATTTTGATTTAAATCCACATTTCCAGAAGTGTCAGCTACACCTTTTAAGGTAAACCCTTCACCAGGAAGTAAAGTTCCTGTACTACGTACCTGTTGAAACCCTGCAATGTTTCCAACTGCAAAATCTGTAAATTTAAAGATCCAATAATCTGCGATTCCAATAGGAACACCTGCGCTACCTGGGGTACCATTAAAGCCTCCAGTAATAAAGTTTATTGGTAATGGATTAGCAGGATCTGATCCATCCATATAAATATCTGCAAATGTATAAGAGTTATTATTTGTTGATGTATTACTTACACCCGCAGGAGACGACCAGTAATTATAAGTATATAGGTCTTGAGTTCCTTGTTGATCTTTTTCAATAATACCTGCACTTGTAGGATCTAAATCACTGCCTAAAGCCTGTATAAGTTGCGATTCCCCTTCTAGATCAATTTTACCATCTAATGATAAATAATGAGTTATCAATAAGCCATTACCAGTTCCCATACCTGTAGATAAGGTTGTGGTTCCCATTAATGTTAAATCACTTGTTGGACTATCTATAAATAAACCTAATAATGATCTAGCTCCTCCATTTGTTCCTTCGGGAACAAAGAAATTATCCATTGTTAAATCGTGAGTCATTCTAACAATATTCCATCCTACTGCAACAGTTGGGTCCGCAATAGATGCAGCACCAGGAATAGTTAATTCGTTTCCATTTGTCCAAGTAGCATTTGTATCCCAATCTCCATTTTGATTAGACTCATATGGTAAAGGTGCAGTTTGAAAATCGACAGTATCTAAGTTTCTTAAAGCTCCTTGATTGTTATTACTAGATTCATCATTAGTATTAGTATATGTGTAAACAGACATTGGATAATATCCAGCTAGATCTGTCCAAGGAATTGAACTCACATCGTTTCTTGTAATACTCGAAGGCATAACTTGACCATCTACAAAACTAGCATTTGCTTCAATTTCTTGATTCATTACATATCGTAATTGATCTACACTCAATGCAACATCCCAAACACGAACTTCGTCAACATTTCCTTCATAATATGCTGTGGTGTTTGGATCAAAACCATCGGCAGCAGCAATCAAAAAAGATTGATTAGTAGCTACTGGAGCACCCATGGCTACAGAACCAGTTAAATCCGGAACACCATCAATATATAAGGTTGCATTACCTCCACTATAAATTACAGCGACTTGATGCCATTCATCTTCTGGAATTACAATATTAGAAACTATGTTTTGAGCGCCACCGTTTATTGAAAATTCGAGATGACCTGTATTATCAATTTTAAAATCGTAGCCAACTGTATTTGCAGCATCTCTTTTAGAAAGGATTGAACTATTTAAAGAACCTGAAGCTCTTTTTATCCATGCTGAGATTGTATATTCTGAAGTATTTAAATCTAAATTATCTTCCATATCTATATAATCTACAACACCATCAAAAAATATAGAGCGTTCTACTATAACCTCTGGAGCATATCCAAATGTGATGAATTTTGTACCATCAAAATTGTAATTTGCTAATAAATTTCCACTACCATCAGGAGTCATAACTCTATAATCTGCAGTTGGATCAAATACTCCAGTATCTGAGATAAACATTAAAAAAGATCCAGGAGGTGTAATGTTTCTAACTGCATTTTCTGGAATAGAAACTTGTACACTTGGAATATCTCCACCATTTTCTACTACTTTCCATACACGTTGCATACCTATAAAAGTTACTGGGGTAGATAAGCCGGCAATACCAGCACTCATATCTACATTAATTGTTGATGCAGCTAAATTTAAATCTACACCATTATTTCCCCAGGTTAAATATTGTCCGTCTGTAAAAGTAGTTGGGTTACTTGCTATATTTTCACTATTAGTATCATAAAGTTGAGTTAATCCCATACTTACTATACCTAAAGTCTCTCCAGTGGCATCAACTAAAGTATTTACACTACTGGATTGCCTTTGATCTAGTCCTGAAGCATCATCTCTACCTATCCCAGCAATATCAAAATTAAAGCCAGCATTAGCAGATTGATCCCAAATTACAGTTCCGCTACTATTTACATAGTCTTGAGAAGTACCATTAGCACCTAGTGTAATACCATATTTTATAGCTAAATAAGATTGAATCCTATTACGTTCTTGTGTTAAATCTGCATCTCCTTTTCTATTAGAAAATGTAATAACTTCGGCAATACGACCATCATAACTTCCATCATAATACTGACTACGTCCTAACCAAAAACGTGTATCGGTAACAGTAGAAAAATCGGTAGGATCGTTCTCTATTGAAGTTAATACTGTTCCATTTTGAGCAATTTCAATTCCGTCATTTGTACTGTTATGTCTTGTATTTATAATTTGAATTTGATTAAAATTTATGGATGCGTCTGTAACTGCTCGCCCATATCCATCTTGTGTTACACCTGGGCCAGGATCGGTATCTGTTGTTGTACCTATAGCATAAGTAAAACGTTCTCCAGTAAACCTAGCGGTATAAGACCGAAATCCAAAACCTGTTACATCTTCAGAAAAAGACTCTGCATTAGGGTCATCACTTGTAAAGGTATCTAAAGGTAATGACGTTGAATTTACAGTTGGATCTGGTAATAGCACGACAAATATATCGTTACTATTAAACCCAGCGGTACTACTTAATACATCTCTATCTGGAGCTATATATGTCATATCTCCTGGAGCTGTATCTGGATTATTTATAAAGTCAATAACTGGATTGAAGTTAAAATTATTAGTTGCATTATTTCTATACACTGGAGCCAATGCAGAAAGTATTGGTGTAGCATCGTTCCCTAAACCACTATCACTCCAATTAATAACACTAGAACCATCAGTACCAGTAGAAACACCATCTAACTTATCTGCTTTTAGCCATAAATTTAAATCACTAGTAATTCCTCCAGGTCCAATTGTTGGGGTATTATATGTTGTTCCAGTAATTGTTATATTATCTATATAAACAAGATCATCATCATCACTAGCATCTGCTCGTATTCTAAATCTGGATATAGCACCAGAAGCAAATGTGAAATCTGCTCTGCGCATGGTTGCAGTTTTAGAGTAAAAGGTTAATGAGGTATCATTCTGAAAATCACCAGTTTGTGAAGGGACATCTCCACCTACATAAGTTGCTACAATTTGCCATGTGCTACCTCCATCTGGGCTATATTCTATAAAGAAATCTTCGCCTGTATCAAAACTAGATGCAGAAAAGAAAAATTTAAAATCAACTTTATCAAAAGGACTTATATCTACTAAAGGAGAACAAAATGAAGAAGCTACTCCAGAGTCATCTCTAATTTGTAAACTAAAATCGTTCGAATATGCTCTTGCAGGATCATTAACACGATTTGCATCTGCACCACCAGAATTCCATCCGTTGGTACCAGTTTCAAAATCCTCATTATAAGGTAATGTAATTACCATAGAGCTACATACAGAAGCTCCGGTACCTTGTATACTAAATGTATAAGAGCCTTCATCTGTATCATTATTTGCAATAGTTACAGTAGCTGTTCTTAAGCCGTCTGCACTAGGATTAAATGTAATACCAAAAGTAGTATTACTTAATGCTGTAACCGGTGTTGACGCATCTGTTGTAAGTGTAAAATCTGCTGCGTGAGTTCCAGATATAATAACACGAGGAGAGCTCGTTAAATTTAAATCATTAACACTTCCTAAGTTTTGAATTGTAAACGTATGTAATACTGATCCAACCGCTGTATCTACATTTCCATAATCTGTATCATCAGTAAAATCTGGTGTTACATCACCATTTAGAATATTATTACCTAATCCTGTAATATTGATTTCTTGAGGAGGTGAAGCTGCTACTACCGTTAATGATACATTATCGATAGCCATATCACTTCTAAATTGTGGACCAGTTGTTCCATTAAATCGCAATTTAATGGTTTGTCCTATAAAAGCACTTAAATCTATATTGACTGGTGTCCAGGCTGCTCCATTACTTGTTTGTTCTTGTTGCCCAGTTCGTGTAAAAAGTGTTGTTGGGTATGTAGCTCCATTATCTGTACTAACATCTACATTAAGAGTTCCCATATTACTTCCAAACATATGATATTCAAAAGTGAATTGAGCACTTGAAGTTCCAGATAAATCAAAACATGGGCTTTCAAAATTGGCAGTATTATTAAAGTTACTAGTGGCTTCTGTATACATATAGAAGCTACCTGCCGCTCCAGTAGAGGGACCAGTACCATTAGAAGGCGTGCCTCCAGAATCTCTTAACCAATTGAAATCATCTCCAGTATCTTGAGTCCAGACACCTATATTAGCTTCAAAACTTTCACTATATGGATATGTGGTTATTGCTGGTGTAACACATGTTTGCGAAAATATGCTCGTAGATATTAAAAAAATAAATATAAAAGCACATGACCTTAATAAAAAAGTAATTTTTTTCATAAGCGGTTAAATTTTAGTTTGGGACTAATTAATTTACCTCACAAATATATAAGCGTATTCCATGAAATGCAAAAAAAATCGATGAAATGCATTTATATTTTTTATATTACTGAATATCAATAAATTAAAAACATTGGATTTCGATCAAAACCCAATGTTTTAACATAGTTTTTTATCTATTTTGATATTTAATTAACTTTTTGGTTATAGTACTTCGCTCTTCTTTACTTGTAATTCTTATAAAATAAGCACCTTCTGCTAATCTGTTTAAGTTAGAAACATCTATTCTACCATTAATGCTAGACGGCGCTTCTCTATGTACAATTCTTCCATTAATATCAATTATAGTAATATTAAACTCACTATTATTGAAGCGCAATGGTAATTGTATTGTAATAACATCATTAAAAGGGTTTGGATATATAGTAACATTACCTAAGTCAAAATCATCAGAGCTTAATGTGTTATCAATTATACCATCACAATTTTCGTCAATATTATTATTTGGAATTTCGACAGCTGAAGGATTGATATTAGCGTCCGTATCATCACAATCCGGAGTAGCAGGCTCAGTTGTAGAGTACCCAGCTCCAGGAGATGTACATTGAGTTATTGAAGTTGTAGATCCAAAGAATCCATCACTATCACCATCGACACCGATATACCATATAGTATTCGGATTGATATTAGCATCCGTATCATCACAATCCGGAGTAGCAGGCTCAGTTGTAGAGTACCCAGCTCCAGGAGATGTACATTGAGTTATTGAAGTTGTAGATCCAAAGAATCCATCACTATCACCATCGACACCGATATACCATATAGTATTCGGATTGATATTAGCATCCGTATCATCACAATCCGGAGTAGCAGGCTCAGTTGTAGAGTACCCAGCTCCAGGAGATGTACATTGAGTTATTGAAGTTGTAGATCCAAAGAATCCATCACTATCACCATCGACACCGATATACCATATAGTATTCGGATTGATGTTAGCGTCCGTATCATCACAATCCGGAGTAGCAGGCTCAGTTGTAGAGTACCCAGCTCCAGGAGATGTACATTGAGTTATTGAAGTTGTAGATCCAAAGAATCCATCACTATCACCATCGACACCGATATACCATATAGTATTCGGATTGATGTTAGCGTCCGTATCATCACAATCCGGAGTAGCAGGCTCAGTTGTAGAGTACCCAGCTCCAGGAGATGTACATTGAGTTATTGAAGTTGTAGATCCAAAGAATCCATCACTATCACCATCGACACCGATATACCATATAGTATTCGGATTGATATTAGCGTCCGTATCATCACAATCCGGAGTAGCAGGCTCAGTTGTAGAGTACCCAGCTCCAGGAGATGTACATTGAGTTATTGAAGTTGTAGATCCAAAGAATCCATCACTATCACCATCGACACCGATATACCATATAGTATTCGGATTGATATTAGCGTCCGTATCATCACAATCCGGAGTAGCAGGCTCAGTTGTAGAGTACCCAGCTCCAGGAGATGTACATTGAGTTATTGAAGTTGTAGATCCAAAGAATCCATCACTATCACCATCGACACCGATATACCATATAGTATTCGGATTGATATTAGCGTCCGTATCATCACAATCCGGAGTAGCAGGCTCAGTTGTAGAGTACCCAGCTCCAGGAGATGTACATTGAGTTATTGAAGTTGTAGATCCAAAGAATCCATCACTATCACCATCGACACCGATATACCATATAGTATTCGGATTGATGTTAGCGTCCGTATCATCACAATCCGGAGTAGCAGGCTCAGTTGTAGAGTACCCAGCTCCAGGAGATGTACATTGAGTTATTGAAGTTGTAGATCCAAAGAATCCATCACTATCACCATCGACACCGATATACCATATAGTATTCGGATTGATATTAGCATCCGTATCATCACAATCCGGAGTAGCAGGCTCAGTTGTAGAGTACCCAGCTCCAGGAGATGTACATTGAGTTATTGAAGTTGTAGATCCAAAGAATCCATCACTATCACCATCGACACCGATATACCATATAGTATTCGGATTGATATTAGCGTCCGTATCATCACAATCCGGAGTAGCAGGCTCAGTTGTAGAGTACCCAGCTCCAGGAGATGTACATTGAGTTATTGAAGTTGTAGATCCAAAGAATCCATCACTATCACCATCGACACCGATATACCATATAGTATTCGGATTGATGTTAGCGTCCGTATCATCACAATCCGGAGTAGCAGGCTCAGTTGTAGAGTACCCAGCTCCAGGAGATGTACATTGAGTTATTGAAGTTGTAGATCCAAAGAATCCATCACTATCACCATCGACACCGATATACCATATAGTATTCGGATTGATATTAGCGTCCGTATCATCACAATCCGGAGTAGCAGGCTCAGTTGTAGAGTACCCAGCTCCAGGAGATGTACATTGAGTTATTGAAGTTGTAGATCCAAAGAATCCATCACTATCACCATCGACACCGATATACCATATAGTATTCGGATTGATATTAGCATCCGTATCATCACAATCCGGAGTAGCAGGCTCAGTTGTAGAGTACCCAGCTCCAGGAGATGTACATTGAGTTATTGAAGTTGTAGATCCAAAGAATCCATCACTATCACCATCGACACCGATATACCATATAGTATTCGGATTGATATTAGCGTCCGTATCATCACAATCCGGAGTAGCAGGCTCAGTTGTAGAGTACCCAGCTCCAGGAGATGTACATTGAGTTATTGAAGTTGTAGATCCAAAGAATCCATCACTATCACCATCGACACCGATATACCATATAGTATTCGGATTGATATTAGCGTCCGTATCATCACAATCCGGAGTAGCAGGCTCAGTTGTAGAGTACCCAGCTCCAGGAGATGTACATTGAGTTATTGAAGTTGTAGATCCAAAGAATCCATCACTATCACCATCGACACCGATATACCATATAGTATTCGGATTGATATTAGCGTCCGTATCATCACAATCCGGAGTAGCAGGCTCAGTTGTAGAGTACCCAGCTCCAGGAGATGTACATTGAGTTATTGAAGTTGTAGATCCAAAGAATCCATCACTATCACCATCGACACCGATATACCATATAGTATTCGGATTGATATTAGCGTCCGTATCATCACAATCCGGAGTAGCAGGCTCAGTTGTAGAGTACCCAGCTCCAGGAGATGTACATTGAGTTATTGAAGTTGTAGATCCAAAGAATCCATCACTATCACCATCGACACCGATATACCATATAGTATTCGGATTGATGTTAGCGTCCGTATCATCACAATCCGGAGTAGCAGGCTCAGTTGTAGAGTACCCAGCTCCAGGAGATGTACATTGAGTTATTGAAGTTGTAGATCCAAAGAATCCATCACTATCACCATCGACACCGATATACCATATAGTATTCGGATTGATGTTAGCGTCCGTATCATCACAATCCGGAGTAGCAGGCTCAGTTGTAGAGTACCCAGCTCCAGGAGATGTACATTGAGTTATTGAAGTTGTAGATCCAAAGAATCCATCACTATCACCATCGACACCGATATACCATATAGTATTCGGATTGATATTAGCGTCCGTATCATCACAATCCGGAGTAGCAGGCTCAGTTGTAGAGTACCCAGCTCCAGGAGATGTACATTGAGTTATTGAAGTTGTAGATCCAAAGAATCCATCACTATCACCATCGACACCGATATACCATATAGTATTCGGATTGATATTAGCGTCCGTATCATCACAATCCGGAGTAGCAGGCTCAGTTGTAGAGTACCCAGCTCCAGGAGATGTACATTGAGTTATTGAAGTTGTAGATCCAAAGAATCCATCACTATCACCATCGACACCGATATACCATATAGTATTCGGATTGATATTAGCGTCCGTATCATCACAATCCGGAGTAGCAGGCTCAGTTGTAGAGTACCCAGCTCCAGGAGATGTACATTGAGTTATTGAAGTTGTAGATCCAAAGAATCCATCACTATCACCATCGACACCGATATACCATATAGTATTCGGATTGATATTAGCGTCCGTATCATCACAATCCGGAGTAGCAGGCTCAGTTGTAGAGTACCCAGCTCCAGGAGATGTACATTGAGTTATTGAAGTTGTAGATCCAAAGAATCCATCACTATCACCATCGACACCGATATACCATATAGTATTCGGATTGATATTAGCGTCCGTATCATCACAATCCGGAGTAGCAGGCTCAGTTGTAGAGTACCCAGCTCCAGGAGATGTACATTGAGTTATTGAAGTTGTAGATCCAAAGAATCCATCACTATCACCATCGACACCGATATACCATATAGTATTCGGATTGATATTAGCATCCGTATCATCACAATCCGGAGTAGCAGGCTCAGTTGTAGAGTACCCAGCTCCAGGAGATGTACATTGAGTTATTGAAGTTGTAGATCCAAAGAATCCATCACTATCACCATCGACACCGATATACCATATAGTATTCGGATTGATATTAGCGTCCGTATCATCACAATCCGGAGTAGCAGGCTCAGTTGTAGAGTACCCAGCTCCAGGAGATGTACATTGAGTTATTGAAGTTGTAGATCCAAAGAATCCATCACTATCACCATCGACACCGATATACCATATAGTATTCGGATTGATATTAGCGTCCGTATCATCACAATCCGGAGTAGCAGGCTCAGTTGTAGAGTACCCAGCTCCAGGAGATGTACATTGAGTTATTGAAGTTGTAGATCCAAAGAATCCATCACTATCACCATCGACACCGATATACCATATAGTATTCGGATTGATATTAGCGTCCGTATCATCACAATCCGGAGTAGCAGGCTCAGTTGTAGAGTACCCAGCTCCAGGAGATGTACATTGAGTTATTGAAGTTGTAGATCCAAAGAATCCATCACTATCACCATCGACACCGATATACCATATAGTATTCGGATTGATATTAGCGTCCGTATCATCACAATCCGGAGTAGCAGGCTCAGTTGTAGAGTACCCAGCTCCAGGAGATGTACATTGAGTTATTGAAGTTGTAGATCCAAAGAATCCATCACTATCACCATCGACACCGATATACCATATAGTATTCGGATTGATATTAGCGTCCGTATCATCACAATCCGGAGTAGCAGGCTCAGTTGTAGAGTACCCAGCTCCAGGAGATGTACATTGAGTTATTGAAGTTGTAGATCCAAAGAATCCATCACTATCACCATCGACACCGATATACCATATAGTATTCGGATTGATATTAGCATCCGTATCATCACAATCCGGAGTAGCAGGCTCAGTTGTAGAGTACCCAGCTCCAGGAGATGTACATTGAGTTATTGAAGTTGTAGATCCAAAGAATCCATCACTATCACCATCGACACCGATATACCATATAGTATTCGGATTGATATTAGCGTCCGTATCATCACAATCCGGAGTAGCAGGCTCAGTTGTAGAGTACCCAGCTCCAGGAGATGTACATTGAGTTATTGAAGTTGTAGATCCAAAGAATCCATCACTATCACCATCGACACCGATATACCATATAGTATTCGGATTGATATTAGCGTCCGTATCATCACAATCCGGAGTAGCAGGCTCAGTTGTAGAGTACCCAGCTCCAGGAGATGTACATTGAGTTATTGAAGTTGTAGATCCAAAGAATCCATCACTATCACCATCGACACCGATATACCATATAGTATTCGGATTGATATTAGCGTCCGTATCATCACAATCCGGAGTAGCAGGCTCAGTTGTAGAGTACCCAGCTCCAGGAGATGTACATTGAGTTATTGAAGTTGTAGATCCAAAGAATCCATCACTATCACCATCGACACCGATATACCATATAGTATTCGGATTGATATTAGCGTCCGTATCATCACAATCCGGAGTAGCAGGCTCAGTTGTAGAGTACCCAGCTCCAGGAGATGTACATTGAGTTATTGAAGTTGTAGATCCAAAGAATCCATCACTATCACCATCGACACCGATATACCATATAGTATTCGGATTGATATTAGCGTCCGTATCATCACAATCCGGAGTAGCAGGCTCAGTTGTAGAGTACCCAGCTCCAGGAGATGTACATTGAGTTATTGAAGTTGTAGATCCAAAGAATCCATCACTATCACCATCGACACCGATATACCATATAGTATTCGGATTGATATTAGCATCCGTATCATCACAATCCGGAGTAGCAGGCTCAGTTGTAGAGTACCCAGCTCCAGGAGATGTACATTGAGTTATTGAAGTTGTAGATCCAAAGAATCCATCACTATCACCATCGACACCGATATACCATATAGTATTCGGATTGATATTAGCATCCGTATCATCACAATCCGGAGTAGCAGGCTCAGTTGTAGAGTACCCAGCTCCAGGAGATGTACATTGAGTTATTGAAGTTGTAGATCCAAAGAATCCATCACTATCACCATCGACACCGATATACCATATAGTATTCGGATTGATATTAGCGTCCGTATCATCACAATCCGTATTATCTGCTACAAAGCCAAGAGGCTGTGTAACAGCTATTGTTGTATTAGTAGGATCACCAAAAGTATCCATATCCGTATCAGCATACCAAGTTGTAGAAGTAACTATATCTGCTGTAATATTTATTTGATCAATCGCCATGTCACTTCGAAAACCTCCGCCAGTTATTCCTGAAAAACGTAAACGTATAACTTGATTATCGTAGTTACTTAAATTAATTAACTGCTGTCTCCAAGCGCCATTAATAACATTTGATACATCGTCTGTTGATTGTTGTTGTCCATTTTGATTAGAGATGGTAATTGTTCTTGGATTTTGTATAGCAGATGTAGTTCCATTTTCTGCTAATTGTAACCAGGTATTTCCATTATCGATACTAACATCAATAAATAAATCTCCCATGTTAGCTCCAAACATATGATAGTAAAATGAAAAATTCGCATTTTCATATCCGGTTAAATCAATACAAGGACTTATTAAATTTACTGTTGCATTTTGACCGACAGCTCCAGCTGTAACTCCAGGATCAGAAGATTCAATATAAAAATATTCTTGACCTCCAGTAAAATCATTATTAGGTCCAGTTCCTCCAGAGGGAGTACCATTAGCATCTAAAATCCAATCACCATCATCACCTGTTGCTTGTGTCCAAAGGCCAATTCCTCCATCAAAGTTTTCTGTATATGGGTATGACGATATAGCTGGTCCAGTACAAGGTGGTATTGGAAGTGTTGTAAAATTAATTAAAGTTGAATATGCAGAAGTTGCAGCAGTACAACGAGATCTTACTTGTACTTCGTATTGTGTATTTGGATCTAATCCAGTAATATTAGTAGTGCTTAATGCTATATTATTTATATCTGTAAATGTAGGTGTACCAACTTCTCTATATCGTAAGTCGTATGTTGCAGAAGGGATATTATCCCAAGTTATGGTAGCATCTGTAATTCCAATAGTTGAAGCAATTAGATTTGTAGGTACACTTGTAACACAAGGAATATCTATTCTTGAAATTGTAAAATCATCAATAAAAAAACCTCCATATGTAGTATTCCCTGGAGTTAATTTATAATTTTCTGGCATATTATTAGCGTCACTTCTAAATCTAAAACGAATTTGCGCATTGGTGGCTCCTACCAAAAAATTATTATGTGTAGGGTCTATTACAATTTGTTCTAAAACCCATTTATTCATTTGATCTCCATCATAGATTCTTCCTGAGCTGTTATTTTGTTGAAATGCATGACTAGTATTATTTTTATCACCATGCGAATCATTACTTGTAGTAGGAGCTTCAGGTTTATTATAAATACCACACAATGATTGCCATGTAGTACCATTGGTTGATCCTTCGATTTCTACAAAATCAAAATTACGTTCTAAATCCCAACGAGTATAGAATTGTATTAATACTTGATTTGCTCCTGAAAAATCATAACTATTAGTTGATGTTAATGTACTATTAGCATTATTAGGATAATTTCCTGTTCCAGCATTAGTACTTATAGATCTAGCTCCAGAAAAAGGATTAACAGTAGATGTTGTCCAATTCCCTCCTGTAACCGTCCAATTGTTTAAGTTATCTCCTGAATCTGTTAATAAAACAGTAGGTTGATAAATTTTTTCAATAGTTGCATCATAAAAGATAGTTCCACTATTATTTGCTAATTGTACACGATATTCTATTTTTTCATTAGGTTGAATACTTGGGTCTAAAACCATTTGAGCTGTAACATTTCGTTGTTCTAAAATGGTCATTCCTGTTTGAGTTGGAATGGAAGCAATAGAAGTAATATTAGAAGATACAGGAGTAATAGTTAATGTAAAATTACTAGATGTTTGCCCTAAACGTTCAATACCATATTCTAAATCTGAAGTAAGTGTTGAAATGTTACTTTGTGTTAAGTCTTGAAGTTTTGCATATTGTCCACCGTAATAAGCGTTCATTAAATTAATGCGCATAGCACGTTTTGCAATAGGCACAATATCTACTGGATTAGGCCAGAATTGACCAAATGCACCTCCTTCATCTCCATGACCATGCTCAGGAGTAGACGCTAATATATTACGACCAGAACCTACAGAACCATTACCATCTGTAACACCACCAAGCATCCAATCGTCTGCAATACCATTGGCTGGAGGAAAAATAGTAGCTCCAGAAACGTAACGATTAAATTTCGTCATATCTTCATGCCATTTATGCATTTCACTCTCTCTTCCAGACACCATAGTAGGAATCCCACCATAAGGATGTGGAATAGAGTTTGCAGCAGAATGATGCATTAACGCCGTTTCAAAATTCCTTGATAGTACAAAATCTCTTAAAATTCGAGATTCTGGCTCTGAAAAAGCACCTGTACCTCTATAAGAATCAGCAGTAAATGTTCCTGAAGACCCATTTATATCTCCTGCTGTGCCAAATAAATAATCAAAATTTCTGTTTAAATCTACTCCTCTTCTATCATTCCCTGCATTTGTACTCCCACTATCACCAGGATTAACTCTTAAATTTTTTCTTTGCTGCCCACCACCATCTGGTCTAATAACCTCATTCCAGCGTAAACCATCAGGATTAACTATAGGTACAAAATATAACTCATTATTATCTACTAGATTTTTAATAGCAGAATCGGTACTATAGTTTTCCAATAAATACCACATATAAAAAAGGTTCCCCATTAAACTACTAACCTCTCTCGCATGTATCATAGATGTATATAAGATTTCAGGCTCATTTACTTCATCTGTATCGGGATTATCTGAAATACGTACATAATATACTGTTTGACCAGGAAATTGAGCTGCACCTAATGTATTACCTAAAGTAGTTTCACCAGTTGGAGAAGCATCCATTTTAACAGAAATTAAATTAGGAAATAAAGCTCGCATTTGATCTAACTCAGCTTCAACTTGACTTACTGTTAAACAACCTCCAAAAGAATTAGGTGATGGGTTAGGGTTTAAATTAAAATTTACAGGTGTAGCCCAATCTACTTCATCACATTCTTCATATTGCAAATAATTATTAATTGCTGTACTTACTATAGATGAATTTGAAGTGTCAGTTGCAGATATAATACTTCCTCCCAAATCAATAGATGAATTTTGTATACCGTTTATTTGTGCTCCTATGTTTATTATTGAATTATTCCTCAACCTACCTTGCTCAGCTGCTAGATTTGCTTTAGCGATTTCTAAATTAGCTTCAAGGTTTTCTGAATATGCTTTATAAACATCCTCAATTAATACAGTATAAGTAATACCACGATCTTCTAAACTTTTTATTTGTGTTTCAGAAAGTTCTAATTCAATAGAGTTAGATGTTATAGTAGCTCCACAGCGTAAATCAATACCAGTTTGCAAGATTGCATTTACAGTACTATCTGATGTGCTAGGAATTAATATTCTTTTAGATATTTCTTGAGAAATAATTATTTGCGCAAAAAAGAATAAGAAAATAGTTAGTAGGGTAGTTCTTTTCATAATATTGGGGGTTATGAATTTTATAGCAATTATTTTATACTATAAATTTACTACAAATTGCAGGCGAATTTTTAGCTTCTAATTCTTTAGAAACTCTTATATATTTTTAAGAATAGGCTAAGCATTTTAATAGTAAATTTTTTCAATAATTTAGGTTTAATAGATTTGGTTAATTTGTTAATAGGGTGCTAATATAACAAATAATCTACAAAATGCAAAAAAAACCGATGAAATGCATTTTTTGTTTAAATTTATTTAAGAATTGTAATTAAAATATAAAGAGAGGTGAGTTGAAATGAAATTATAAGGATACAAGAAATTCACTACTAAAGATCTAAAAGGAAAGTGTGTTCGTATTTTAAAATATAAAAAAAACCCTCTATTTTAAAATAGAAGGTTTTTGTAGCGAGAGGGGGGCACGATCCCCCGACCTCCGGGTTATGAATCCGACGCTCTAACCAACTGAGCTACCTCGCCATAATTTTAAGGCTGCAAATATAAAAACAAAATAGTTGGTGACAAACAATTAGTAGGATAAATTATTTTATAAAATAAGTTTTAAACTCAATAATTAATGTATATATTGACCAACCAATTTAAAAGAACAAATGAACGACAAAATAAAATTCGAGCTTGAATTTCCTATACATGCTTCTCCTCAATTATTATTTCAATATATATCCACTCCATCTGGGTTATCTGAATGGTTTGCAGATAATGTAAATTCTAGAGGAGAATTATTCACTTTTATATGGGATGATAGTGAAGAACAAGCAAAATTAATAACTAAAAAAAGTGGAGAACGTATAAAATTTAGATGGTTAGAAGATGATGAAGATTCTAGTGTGTTTTTTGAAATTAGAATTCAAGTTGATGATATTACTAAAGATGTATCATTAATGGTGACTGATTTTGCTGAAGATGATGAAATAGATGAATCAAAAATGCTTTGGGAAAACCAAATTTCTAGCTTAAAACAAGTTTTAGGATCAGCATAAAAAATGCGTATTAATTAAATATATTTGTCCCGATATATTCGGGACTTTTTTATGATAATAATTAACGGAAATATAATAGAAAATAACAATGTAGCTTTATCTATAAATAATAGAGGGTTTACTTATGGAGATGCAGTTTTTGAAACTATAAAAGTTGTTCATAATAAAATTTTGTTTTGGGAAGATCATTATTTTAGATTAATGGCTTCAATGCGAATTTTAAGAATGGAAATTCCAATGAATTTTACTTTAGAGTTTATTGAAAATCAAATTAATAAGTTAATTAATATAAATGAATTATCTAAATCTTCAGTTCGTGTTAAATTAATAATAAATAGGAAAGAAGGTGGATTGTATACCCCTACAAATAATGATGTTGAATATGTGATTTTGACCAAGCAACTGGATGAAGATTTTTATACGTTAAACGATCAAAATTATCAGATAGATTTATATAAAGATTTTTATGTTGCTCCTGGTTTATTATCAACTCTAAAAAGTAATAATCGACTCATAAATGTAGTAGGAGGGGTATATGCAAAAGAAAACAATTTAGATAATTGTTTGGTACTAAATACTTCAAAAAATGTTATAGAAGCCTTAAATGGAAATTTATTTTTAATAAAAGGAACTACAATTAAAACACCACCATTAGGAGATGGTTGTGTAAAAGGAGTTATGCGTAAACAAATTATCGAAATTTTGAATGCATTACCGGAGTATACAATAAAAGAAGTATCTATATCTCCTTTTGAGCTCCAAAAAGCAGATGAGTTATTTATAACTAATGTAATTACTGGAATTCAACCTGTTACAAACTACAGAAAAAAAACATTTACATCTACATTTAGTGAAATGCTTATAGGGAAATTAAATACAAAAATTAGATTATCTTAATTATATGAAGGGTTTTCAGGAGCATTAGACCAAATACTGTAATCACCTCCAAGTTCTATCATTTTTTCTTTCCAGAATGTGACACAACATTTTTCAATAATATTTTCTTGATAGATATTTTTTGATAAAATCCATGTATTTGATACTAATTCGTTTGTAAGTTGATTATTTTCCCATCCTGAATACCCTAGGAAGAACCGAATATCTTTATCGTTTAAATTACCCTCATTAATTAACCTTGTTACTGAGTTAAAATCACCTCCCCAATAAATGCCATTAGAAATTTCGATACTATTTGGAATTAATTCGGGAATTTTATGAATAAAATATAAATTATCCTGCTCTACAGGGCCTCCATTATAGATTTTAAAAGGTGCACTTATTTCTGGAATTAAATCACTTATTGTATATTCTAAAGGTTTATTTAAAATAAAACCTACAGACCCTTCATCATTATGGTCAGCCAATAAAATGATTGAACGATTAAAAGACATATCACCTATAATAGAAGGTTCGGCAATTAATAAATGACCTTTTTCTAGATTTATGTTAGTCATTTTGGTTGAGTTTTATGCTTAAACATAATGCTTATTTATTAGATAACCAAGTTTTGATTATAAAAAAAGCCTGCCTAAGAGGCAAGCTTTTTTTATATAATGTATCACAAATTTAGTTTACAGCATCACTTAAATCTGATCCAGCTTTAAATTTTACAACATTTTTTGCTTTAATTTTGATAGTTGCTCCAGTTTGAGGGTTTCTTCCTTCTCTTGCAGCTCTTCTTGAAACTGACCAAGAACCAAATCCTACTAAAGATACTCTATTTCCTTTTTGTAAAGATCCTTCGATATCGATTAATAAGCTATCTAATGCTTTCTTAGCAGCTGCTTTAGTAATTCCAGCATTTTCTGCCATTCCATTGATTAAATCTGTTTTGTTCATAAATAAAAATTTAAATTGTTAATATATTTGGGCTAACGTATTTGTTAAAACCTTCTACAAATTTATACGGAATATCCATTCACGCAAGTAATAGCAAGGGAAATGCTTGTTTTTGTTGATAACTTATGTTAAATGTTAATAAAGCCTTAAGTTTTTATTCATTTTTTAATAACATCAATAAACATAGGGGGTTAGAGCATTTTTGCTTCAGAATTAAAATTATACCCGTTTAAAAGAGATTTAATATCCATTTTTCGCTTACCAGGAAGTTTAATTTCTTTTAGTATTATAAAGCCTTGATTTACTGAAACTTTTATTTCTTTTTTAGAAACAATAAGTTTGCCTATAGGAAATGTATGTGTTTCTTTAACTTTTTCAACAGCATAAACTTTTACGTTTAATAAATCTTCGTTGTTTTTGAGTAAACACCAAGCGGTAGGGTAAGGATTAAGACCTCGTACTTTATTATAAATATTATCTAAACTATCTTCTTGCCAGTCTATTTTACAATTGTCTTTATTGAGTTTATATGCGGTCTTAATTCCTGTGCTTTCTACCTGAGGTGTTGTATTTACAGTACCATTTTTAATTAGAGAAACAGTTTTTAATACTAAACTATTGCCCATATGCATTAATTTATCATGAAGCTCTCCAACAGTTTCATCTGTTTCTATATTAACTTCTTCTTGTAGAATCATTTCACCAGTGTCAATTTTCTCATCTATAAAAAAAGTAGAAACCCCTGTTTTAGTTTCACCATTAATAATAGCCCAATTAATAGGAGCAGCTCCTCTATAGTTTGGTAATAACGAAGCATGAAGGTTAAACGTACCATATTCAGGCATTTGCCATACTATTTTAGGAAGCATTCTAAAGGCAACTACAATTTGTAGATTAGCATTTAATGCTGTTAATTCTGAAATGAAATCATCATCTTTTAAATTTGTAGGTTGTAAAATATTTAATTCTTTAGATTTAGCATATACTTTAACAGCGGATTCATTTAACTGTCTACCTCTACCCGCAGGCTTGTCAGGAGCAGTGATAACCCCTACAATGTTATAGTTATTTTCAATTAATCCATTTAAAATGGTTACTGCAAAATCTGGAGTACCCATAAATACAATTCTTAAATCTTTACTCATCTTATTTTAATATAATAGGTGTTTGTATTAGTGATTTCTACAATACCTTGCTCTAATAACTGTTTTAATAATTTATTAATGAGTTCGTCACTAATATCTAAAGTAGCATTTATTTCTCTTGAAGACATTGCTCTGTCTTTTAATAACATAATAATTGCACCCCAGCTTTCTGTTTCATTTTTGCTAGTATAGTTTTTTTTTCTGGTAATACAAACAGAGCAAATACCACAATTTTTAATATCTTTTTCCCCAAAATAGGAGAGAAGCTGAATGCTTTTGCAAATATTATCATTATAGATGTAGTTTAATACAGAATTTATTTGATTTTTTTTATGTGTATTTTGCTGCTCTACAATTTTTGAAACTCTATTAATAGTCTTATCATCTTCTCTAGGTTGAAGAAACATAATTTCGACATCTGTTTTTAATAGTTTTAAAGAGATGATTTCATCACTTTGCAATTTTTCTAATGTTTTGATAATAACACTTTCATCAACACCTACTTTATTAGAAATTAATTGAGTATCTATTTTTATTTCTTGATCAAAAATACCGCCATAAGTTCTCAAGACAGTTTTTATAATAGTATTGGTTTCTTTGTGTGTTTCAATATAATTAAACAAACCAGTATTAGATACTAAAACCTTAACAGTTGTACGATTATAAAATTGAGGTGTTAAACTCACAATACTTGTTCTATCTAAAGTTTGTATGGCATTGTAAGTGATTAATTTGTTAAACTTATAAGTATTGCAGAAATCATTAAATTTAAATTGATGTGATGTAAATTCACCTTCTCCATATGGAATTTGGAAATAGTTACATAGTTTTCGATATACCTTTTTTATAAATTCTACCGATGCAATTACATTTAAAAATTGATTTTTTAAAAACGCTTCATCTCCTTTGTGTTTTAAAATAACTGCATAAGCTTTTTCACCATTTCTGCCAGCACGCCCAGCTTCTTGAAAATAACTTTCGATACTATCAGGGAAATTAATGTGGATTACAGTTTTTACATCTGGTTTATCTATACCCATGCCAAAAGCATTGGTAGCTACCATTACTTGTTTTTGATTGTTTATCCATTGCGAAAAATTAATCTCCTTTTCTTTATTACTTAATCCACCATGATAATAAGTACTTGTAAATCCATTTACTGAAAGCTGATAACTGATTTCTAAAGCATTTTTTCTATTTCTAACATATATGATAGATGAACTTGGGTTTTTCTTTAAAATTTGCTCTATTTTGTACTGTTTATCTTCAGCTTCAAATACCATATAAGCTAAATTTTTTCTTCTAAAAGATTGTTTAAAAATGCTTGGAGCTATAAAATCTAAAGATTTTATAATATCATCAATTACTTTTGGGGTTGCAGAAGCTGTTAAAGCTATAACGTTAGTACTTGGCTGAAGTTTTCTAAGTATAGCTATGTTTTTGTAAGATGGCCTAAAATCGTTACCCCATTGTGAAATACAGTGCGCTTCGTCTACAGCAATAAGGTTTACGTTCATTTGCTTTATTCGTTCTTGTACAATATCGTTCTGTAAGCGCTCAGGAGAAAGATATAAAAACTTGTAATCTCCATAGATACAGTTATCTAATAAAACATTTATATCACTGTATTTAAATTCGCTTGTAAGTGCTATTGCTTTTATTCCTTTTGCTTTTAAAGTGCTTACCTGATCTTTCATTAAAGCTATTAATGGAGAGATCACAATACAAATCCCTTCTTTTGCCAATGCTGGTATCTGAAAACATAAAGATTTACCGCCTCCGGTTGGTAATAAAGCAAAGGTATCTTCACCGTTTATTACTGCATTAATAATGTCTTCTTGCTGCGGTTTAAAACTAGTATAATTCCAATAGCGTTCTAGTATTTGTATTGGATGTTGCATTAATTAATTTCTAAATAGTTTAAAATAAAACTAACACGATTAACAACACTATCAAAAGGAACATCTATTAATTTATATTCATAAGCTTTGTATGTATTTACCAAATGTGTATGAATCTCTTTAGCCTGCTCAAAATCTTCATAGCGTTCACTATCATTTTCAAAAATAGCTTCCCAAGGATTTAAAATAAAGATAGTATCATATGTATTGTTTTTACAAGTGTTTGTGAAAAAATCAGGATACTTTTTTTTTGAATAATTTAAATAAGCAATAATATCTGGGATTCCTCTGTCATAAAACATAATATTGTTAGAAATGGTTTCTGCTTTATTAAATTGTGCTTTTCTCCCTTTTAAAAGAAGTTTACTAAATAGTATAGGATTAGTTAAAAATAATTGATCAATACCTTTTTCTTTGGCATCTATAGTGATTTGACGTGAAATTTCTTCAAAGCAAGTATAATTTTGCTGCATTAATTCTCTAATAATAGATGTTTTACCTGATGCCGGCCCTCCAGTAATTACTATTCGTCTTGTATTCAATTTGGCAAGGTTTTAGCTGTAAAAATCGTAATTAAAAAGGGAAATAAAAAATGTACTGTACAAGAGGTATTATAAAATTAATATCTAGTTGTTTTAATACTCAGAAATAAGGCTTATACTGTATATTTGCATTTCATTAATTACAAGATTATGACAGAGCAACCAGACTCAGAAGCATTTTATAAAAAACTAAAAGAACAATTAGCAGATACAACATTATGGCCATCCGAATACTTATATAAATTTATTGTAGTATCAGATAAAAATAAGGTTAGAGAAATAGCAAAACTTTTTGATAATACAGGAGCAGTTATTAGCACAAAAGAGTCTAAAAATGGTAAATATACTAGTGTCTCTATTAATGTAATAATGAAAAATCCAGATGCTGTAATCGCTAAATACGTAGAAGTTTCTGATAATATTGAAGGTGTGATTTCTTTATAAAAAATAGTGTTTTATTAAACTATTAGGCGATTAAAAAAGAATAAAAAGAACACCCTTTTCGTATATTTTTTGTAATTTGCAAATCTTAAATTTTTAAGCTTCAATAAAAATTCTACACATACATTTTGATAAATCAATTAGAGTACAATACAGAGCGTGAGCATTTAATAATTCCAGAGTACGGAAGGCATATGCAAAAAATGATTAATTACGCTACTACTAGAGAAACTAAAGAAGAACGTAATAAACTTGCTAAATCTATTATAGCTATAATGGGTAATTTGCAACCACATTTACGTGATGTTCCAGATTTCCAACATAAGCTTTGGGATCAGCTTTTTATTATGTCTGATTTTAAACTAGATTGTGACTCACCTTTTGAAAAACCTATACGAGAAGTTTTAGAAGCACGTCCAGAACCATTAAGTTATCCGCAAAACTTTCCTAAATATCGTTTTTACGGAAATAATATAAAAACGATGATAGATGTGGCAAATACGTGGGAAGATGGAGATATGAAAGATGCTTTAGTTTATACTATTGCTAATCATATGAAAAAATGTTTCTTAAATTGGAATAAAGATACTGTTGAAGATTATGTAATCTTTAATCATTTATACGAACTTTCTGGAAGTAAAATCAACTTAAAAGAAAGTACAGAAGATTTAAGTGATGCTACAAGCTTAATGAAATCCAAGCGTAAATTTGCTAATCACAGCAATACCAAAAAGAGTAAAAAAAATAACAATAATAACCGAAATCGTAAGCGTTATTAAATCCTTGTTATTTTAAAGCAAACTTTATAATTTCATTACAATTTTAATATCTTATACAGCAAATATATAATCAAAAAACAGTGATCTATTAATGAGAACATTTAAGATAGAAGGAGGTCATAGGCTTAAAGGAGAAATACAGCCTCAGGGTGCTAAAAATGAAGCATTACAGATATTATGTGCAGTATTATTAACTCCAGAAAAAGTTACGATTAATAATATTCCTGATATCATCGATATTAATAAATTAATAGACCTTTTAGGGAAATTAGGTGTGAAAATTGAAAAGTTGGATCACGGTTCTTATACTTTTCAAGCAGATAATATAAATTTAAAATATTTAGAATCCTCTGAATTTAAAGAAGATGGACGTGGTTTAAGAGGGTCAATAATGATTGTAGGCCCTTTATTAGCGCGTTTTGGAAAAGGATATATCCCGAAGCCAGGAGGAGATAAAATTGGTAGGCGTAGATTAGATACACATTTTGAAGGGTTTATAAAATTAGGAGCTACTTTTAGATATAATCGAGAAGACTATTTTTATGGTGTAGAAGCAGATGAGTTAAAAGGCACTTATATGCTTCTAGATGAAGCTTCTGTTACAGGAACAGCTAATATTGTTATGGCAGCTGTTTTAGCTAAAGGAACAACCACAATATATAATGCAGCTTGCGAACCTTATTTACAACAATTGTGTAAGATGCTTAATAGAATGGGAGCTAAAATCTCTGGTGTTGGTTCTAATCTATTATCGATAGAAGGTGTTAATGATTTAAATGGTACTGAACATACAATGCTTCCTGATATGATTGAAATAGGAAGTTGGATAGGTTTAGCCGCAATGACTAAGAGCGAGCTTACTATTAAAAATGTAAGCTGGGATAATTTAGGGCAAATCCCTGATGTATTTAGAAAATTAGGAATAACTATTGAGCGTAGGGGAGATGATATTTATATTCCTGAACATAATGATGGTTATGAAATACAAAATTATATAGATGGTTCTATTTTAACTATTTCTGATGCACCTTGGCCTGGATTTACGCCAGATTTGTTAAGCATTATTTTAGTAGTTGCTACGCAAGCGAGAGG
Organism: Flavobacteriaceae bacterium; assembly: GCA_003443635.1. Classification (NCBI taxonomy): domain Bacteria; kingdom Pseudomonadati; phylum Bacteroidota; class Flavobacteriia; order Flavobacteriales; family Flavobacteriaceae; species Flavobacteriaceae bacterium. The sequence continues at coordinate 1,661,620 of CP031964.1, forward strand.
AAGTGTACTAATACATCAAAAAATGTTTGAAAGCCGTTTATTCTTCGTAGATAAATTGATTGATATGGGGACTAAAGTTATTTTATGTGACCCACATCGTGCATCAGTTATTGGTCACGATTTTAAATCTCAATTAAAAGCCACGACAATGACTTCTCCAGATATACGTGCAGGTGTCTCATTATTAATAGCAGCTTTATCTGCAAAAGGAACTTCTATAATTCATAATATAGAACAGATAGACAGAGGTTATGAGAGAATAGATGAGCGTTTAAGAGCAATTGGAGCTAAAATTGAACGAATTTGAGATACTCTAAATTTTAAAAACATAAAAAAAGAGGCTAAATGATAATATTCAGCCTCTTTTTTTGATACTTACTTTCGTTAATATTACTTTCTGTATACTGCAGTTTTAGCAATCATATCATGTATAGATTGCTTTTTCTCTCCTAATACAAAGAAACAGCCAATAAAAATTACTAAGCCTAATAAAAATCCAAGAGTGCCTATTAGGGCTATACCTGTAATACCTGCAATTAAAGCTAAAATTACATATACATATTTTAATAATGCTCTTGTCCATAAAGTTCCAGCAGAAGCTTTAGAACCATCTACATTTGCATTTTTAATTTTGAGAATCATTTTCCCTACAGATTGTCCAGTCGCGCCTTCAATTAAAAACATGATGATGGTCATTAAAAATACACCAGCCATACTACCAATTATACCTGCAAAAATGGCAGCAAACCCTTCAATAGCTGCTGCTGCATCATCAAAACCTTCTGTTCCAGAAGGATCAGCTGCATCTGGGAAAAATATAGCTACTAATGTAGCTCCTAATACAGCTCCCATAATGGCTCCTACAATTATATTAATTACAAAATCTAATGCAGTAGCGCCTATTCTTGGACCAAATCCGATTTGTTCTTGTTCGTTTTCAAGATTTGTAGTAATCTCTTCACTCATAATTTTTAAAGTTTTAGTTATTTAGTAGATAGCAATATATCAAGATTTATATTACAAATCAAATTTATTAGATAACAAGAGTTTTAAAAAATAACAAAGATTAATCTTTTGAATTAATTCATGACAAATTTATATGTGTTGATCTATTAAAATAGTATTACCATCTGGATCCATTACTACCATGCTTGCTGGCCCTGAAGTAGTTTCATCGATTTCTTTTTTAATTTTAATATTATTAGTTTTAAGATGCTTTTGAATATCTCTAACATCGTCATACGATTCCAGAGTATTTGTACTTTCATCCCAACCTGGATTGAAGGTTAAGATATTATCTTCAAACATTCCTTGAAAAAGCCCTACAAGTGCATTGCCGTTTTTCATAATAAGATAATTGTGTTCAATGTTTCCTGCAAAAACTTCAAATCCCAAAGTTTCATAAAACGTTTTTGATATATTGATGTCTTTTACATTTAGACTTATGGAGAAAGCACCTAATTTCATAGTATTTTTGATTATATAACCTTTAATTCTAATTAATTTCCTTTAGCATTAATTGGTGGTGGTCCTTCAGGAATAATTGCCTTATACACTTCATCACCTTTACGTTCTTTATATTCCGCTTTTACTTTTTCGACCAAATCAGGATCTTCAAATAAATCTCCCATAGTCATAGCCATAGCTTTTGCAGCATAAGTCATTCCTTTATGCCCTATACTCATACCTCCACAAGCTACTACAGCCCAAGAATGCCAAGGTGTATCTTTAGGCGCTGTTGTAACCCTTAAATTAATATTTGCAACATTCCAACTTACATCGCCTACATCTGTAGAACCTCCTCCAGGACTTTCTTTAGTAGCTTCTAATGGTTTAATAGAACTATCCATACCTATTTGTTCTTTTTGTGTCACCTCTTGTATTTTTTTACCAAAAGCAATTTCTTCTGGTGTATACTCAATAGGGCCTAAGAGCTCTAAATTGGATTGCATGATTTTTCCACCTTCACGATTTACCAATACTTCATAAATTCCAGATATCAATGAAACTTTATAATCTACATTCGCCATAATAGCAGCACCTTCTGCCATTTTTTTAACACGCTCATAAACCGGAAGCATCCCTGAACGTTTACTATCCCGAACTCGCATCCATAAACGCGAATAATCTGGAACTACATTTACAACCTGACCGCCATCTTGTATGTGATAATGCATTCTTACAGTGGGTTTTACATGCTCTCTATAATAATTAATACCATTAGTGTATATCTCTAACGCATCAGAAGCACTTCTGCCGTTCCAAGGATCTCCGGCTGCATGTGCTGCTTGTCCGTAAAATTCAATTTTAAAATCAACTAGAGCTAAAGAGCTTTGAACATCTGCCTCTGTTTTTGCTGCTGGGTGCCAGCTTATATTTACATCTACATCATCCCAAATACCAGCATTAACCATCCATATTTTTCCAAAATATTTTTCTTCGCTAGGAGTTCCCATAAATTTAACGGTACCTTTAAATCGTCCACTTTCAATCTGCTCTTTTATAGCGATTGCTGCTCCTAAACTTCCAGCACCAAATAAATTATGCCCACATCCGTGACCAGGCTCCCCTTCGATTATAGGATTTTTAGTTGGAGACGTTTTTTGTGATAACCCAGGTAAGGCATCAAATTCGCCTAAAACACTTATTACAGGTTTCCCTGTACCATAAGTAGCTACGAATGCAGTAGGCATTCCTGCAACACCGCGTTCTACAGTAAAACCTTGCGCTTCTGCATAATCAGATAATATTTTTGAAGATTGAGTTTCTTCGAAAGCAGTTTCTGCAGCAGACCAAATTTTATCACTAATTTCAATAAGATTAGCTTCGTGTTTTTCAATAGATGCAATAATTGCTTTTTTAGTTTTGTTCATCTTCTTTTGAGCAAATGAAAGAGATAACATAAAACAAAATGCAAAAGTGAAGAGCTGTTTAATTTTCATACTATGGTTATATTTTTGATTTGTATAAATATAATGTTTTTATCAAAATGAATTTAGAGCATAAAAAACTCCAATTATATTTAACAATTGGAGTTTTTTATGCGTTAGTTCTAATGTAATTACATCGTATAGAAAAACTGTTCGCTCACTATTTTATTATTTTCATTAATTTCAAACACACAAACTTCTTCCATTTGTTGTCTCCCTCTATCCTTAAATGTAACATCAAAGGACATTTTTGTAGTGAAATGATTTCCAGCAATAATAGGATCAGAGATATCTCCTCCGTGAAACTCTTCAACATTATTTAACCAATCTTCACTCTTTTTATAAACATTCTCACGACCAGAAATAATTTCATCTGGATAACCAGGCATTTCTTTACTAATTACATTTTCATCATAAAGCTCAGTAATGGCTTCTAAATTTTGTCCTTGACGACACATCTCAACTAAACGGTTAGCTACATCTTGCGTATTCATAATTTATGTTTTTTAGATTGAAGCTTAAAGATAAGAAATAGCTTAAAAAAACTATGTATAAACCCCGAATAGTTCTATTAACTTTTGATGCCTGTAATTAAAAATTTCTTCTAATTTTGGCTTTACTATAAATGGATGAACTAATTGTCCTAATATTCCGAAAGGGATTTTATAGTCAATTATATCTTCTATTTCGACTCCCCCATGAATAGCTTTAATAAAATGTTTATGATGCCAAAGTGCATAGGGGCCAAAGCGTTGCTCATCTACAAAATAATGTTTGTCAACTACGTGTGTAATTTCTGTAACCCATTTCGTTTTAATACTTAATACTGGAGTTACAATATATTGAATTATTTGCCCTGCATACATAGGCCTATCGGCTCCTGAAAGTATATGAAACCCCATATAATCTGGTGTAATGACTTTTAAATTTTCAGGGCTAGATAGAAATTCCCACGCCTTATTTACAGAAATAGGAAGGTTCTGTTTTTTGTGTAACTTGTATATTTTCATTTAACAACAATTATCGTCTTTAATAAACTTACAGCTTACTACTGCTAAAATCGCCCCTATAAAAGGAGCAGTTACGTATAACCATAAATGTTCGTAATGTCCTGAAGCAATTGCTGGAGCTAAAGAACGAATAGGGTTCATAGACGCTTTGGTGATTGGTCCAGCAAACATGGCTTCTAATAAAATTGTAGCTCCAACTGCAATAGCAGCTTGTGTTCCAATTTCTTTACTTCCCGTAGATACATTTATGATAACGACCATCAAAAAGAAGGTAAGTAGTAGCTCTATAATAAAAGCTTTAAGAGGCTCAATACTAGGAATAGTGGTCCCTAAAGTTTCGCTTTCTGGAAATAAATAGAGGAGGAGTAAAGCAGCTGCTAGAGCTCCTAAAAATTGAAATATAATATACTTTGGAACTTCTTTCCATTCAAATTTTTTTGCATAGGCAAAACTAACTGTAACAGCTGGATTAAAATGTGCTCCAGAAATTTCTCCAAAAGCATATATCATTGTCATGACTACCAAACCCCATGTCACAGCAACTCCTGGATGTGTTATCTCACCACCAGTAATCTCATTAATAGCCATAGCACCACAACCACAGAATACCATAATAAATGTCCCTAAGAATTCAGCTGTGTATTTCTTCATCTTTTAAAAATTAGTTTCGAGCAAAGATACAATCTCTTGTTTTAAGCTAAAGTTAAGATATAAATTATGTAATTTTATAGCATTAATTTGATAACCATATCTAAAAATCACTAAAAATGAAAAAAATAGTATTATTAGTACTAGCATTTGTTATGATGTATAACGTAAATGCACAAATACAAACACCACAACCTAGTCCGTTTTCTAAAGTAGAGCAAAAAGTGGGGTTAACTGATGTAACATTAGAATATTCTAGACCAGCAATGCGAGGAAGGAAAATTTTTGGAAACTTAGTGCCATTTGGAGCAATCTGGAGGACAGGAGCAAATGCTAGAACAAAAATTAATTTTAGTACAGATGTTACTATAGACGGACAAACTCTTAAAGCTGGCTCTTACGCTATTTTCACTAAACCAGAAGCTAACTCTTGGGAAGTTTACTTTTATACAGAACATCAAGGTAATGGGGCACCTCAAGAATTAGACGAAAGTAAAGTTGCAGCAAAAACTACAGTAACTGCAAACCAAATTCCAATTACTATTCAATCGTATACAATGTCTATTGATGATATTACAAATACTACAGCTAATATTGGCATTATATGGGAAAATACCTATGTGGGGATTCCGTTTGGAGTACCTACCGATAAGGCAGTTATGGCAAGTATAGATAGGGCAATGAGTGGTTCTCCTAGTGAAAACGATTTTTATGCAGCTGCAGTATATTATTTAGAAAACGAAAAAGATATCACTAAAGCTAAAACTTGGATTGATAAAGCTATTTCTCTAACCAATGCTGAACCACGTTTCTGGTTTTTAAGACAACAATCATTAATATATGCTAAAGCAGGAGATAAAAAAGGAGCAATTGCTGCTGCTAAAAAATCTCTTCAATATGCAGAGACAGCTGGAAATGCTGATTATATTAAATTGAATAAAGATTCTATTGCTGAGTGGATAAAATAATAAAATGCAACTTTAATTTATAGAAAAAGAGCATAACGAAAGTTATGCTCTTTTTTATTATATCGATAATCTGATTTATTATTTCTCTACAAATTATAAATCATCAGTAGATTTCGTTTTGCTGAATGATTGAATAAGCATTGCTATTATAATTACAAGTATACATCCCACGAAATTTAACCATAGATATGGAAGGTTTATAATTTCGTATTCATCTAAAAAGTATAAACTGATAATAGTAATTTGAGTAATAATTGCAGCAACAAATACAGCATTAGCTTTTATAAATTTAAAGAAAAACCCTAACAAGAAAATACCTAGAACGTTTCCGTAAAAAATGGAACCAATAATATTAACTAATTGGATTAAGTTTTCAGCCAAATTGGCAAAACATGCAATAATAATTGCAACAATACCCCAACCAAAAGTGAACCATTTGGTAGCCTTTACCATGTGACCTTCTCCTTTATTTTCTTTTTGATTTCTTCCGTATAAATCTATAGATGTAATAGTTGCTAATGCATTAATTTCTGAAGCTGTTGATGACATTGCGGCAGATAAGATCACTGCCAATAATAACCCAATAAGACCAATAGGTAGATTTTTTAATACAAATGTGATAAACATATAATCTCTATCATTTGTTTTTGTGTCTTTAGCAGCGTCTCCATATAAAGTTTTCAATTCAGCTTGTTTTTCCTTATAAGCTTCACTTTCAGGATTTGTTTTAAGAGCTAAAACCTCTGAATTTAATTTATCATAATCGTTTGCATACACAGTGTCAATAGCTTTCTTAATTAAGAATTTTGACTCCAAACGATGAACTCTTTCAATACTATCTAAAGCAATTAAATTTTTTCTAGTAGTTGAATTATCACTTTTAGCAAGTTGTATACTTAATTCTTTTTTCTGTTCAAAAAGAACATTTTGCTTTTGTTGAAGTTCTTGATATTGTTGTGAATACTCTGAATTTAATACCGCTTTTGTTGATGAATCTATAAAATTTAATGGCGCAGGATTAAATTGATAAAATACAAATACCATTACACCAACTAAAAGAATAAAAAATTGCATAGGTACTTTTAATAAACCGTTAAAAAGTAATCCTAACTGCATCTCTTTCATTGACCTTCCAGAAAGATAACGTTGTACTTGGCTTTGATCAGTTCCGAAATAAGAAAGCATTAAAAACGTACCTCCTATAAGTCCAGTCCAAACGGTATATCTATTTTCTAAATCAAATGAAAAATCTAAGATTTCCATCCTTCCGCTTGCTCCAGCTATATCAAGTGCATTAGTAAATGAAACGTCTTCTGGGATTAAATTTAAAATAATAAATAATGCTGCTAACATCCCTGCAAAAATGACAATCATTTGCTGCTTTTGAGTCACATTAACAGCTTTAGTTCCTCCAGAAACTGTATAAATAATAACAAGTAATCCTATAATAATATTGAGATATACTATATTCCAATCTAATACAACAGATAATATAATGGCAGGCGCAAAAATAGTAATCCCAGCTGCTAATCCTCTTTGTATTAAAAATAAAATAGCTGTAAGTGTTCGTGTTTTTAAATCAAATCGCTTTTCAAGATATTCATAGGCAGTAAACACTTTTAAGCGATGATATAACGGAATAAATACTAAACAAATTATAACCATCGCAATTGGCAATCCAAAATAAAATTGAACAAACCCCATTCCATCAGAATAAGCTTGTCCAGTAGTAGACAAGAAAGTAATCGCACTAGCTTGAGTAGCCATTACAGATAAACCTATAGTCCACCATTTTGAAGTATTACCACCTCGTACATAATCTTGTACGTTTTTACTTCCTCTTGTTTTCCAAGTGCCGTATCCAACAATAGTTAATAATGTGATACAAAGCACTACCCAATCTATCCAATTTAGTTGCATATTATGAGAATGTAGCAGTTATTAAATAGAAAAGAATGATGTAAAGCACATTAGCAATAAGGACAATGGAGTATAACTTCTTCCATTTTTCTTTAGGTTGAATGTTGTCGGACATATTAAGTTTTAATCGTTTAGTTTTTTGTCAATTTTTATATTGTCTTTCCCAATGGATAACATATTTGCAAATAATCTATAAGCTCCAGAAACACCAGCAGGAAATTCTCTAAAGAAACTTAAACCTGTATAAATGTAATGTCCTTTACCGTATTTAGCCACAAGTAAACTACCATTTTTTGGTGTTTCTCCATTATCATTTATTGAAATAATAGGAGTGAATTCACTAGCCCATTCATTTGGAAAATATAAACCTCGCTCCTGAACCCATCCCTCAAAGTCATTTTTTGTAATTTTATTAGGGTAATTTAATATAGAGTGATTTGTATTTAAAAAACGTACTTCTGCATGTTCATCTGTAACACGATCACGAGACAATTTTAAATCAAATGGAGCTAATTCTTTAGTATCCACAGTTAATCTAAAACTAGTATTGTATTGTACAATCATATTACCGCCTTGTGCCACAAAATCTAATAAGTGCCTTTGTCTAAATTTTAACTCAGCAATAGTATTGTATGCTCTAATTCCAACAACTACTGCATCAAATTGAGATAGATATTCTGGAGTAATCTCTTCAGGCTTAATTTTTATAACATTATATCCAATTTGCTCTAAACTTTCAGGAACTACATCACCAGCACCTTCTATATAAGCAATATTATTACCTACTTTTTGAATATCTAAACGAACCACCTTACTTTCGCTAGGTAACAATACAGTTTGAATAGGAATATGACTATAATTAATCTCTATTAATTCTTTTGAATATATCTTTCCATCAATATTAACTTTAGGGGTAATAATTCCTTCACTTTGAAATTGAGGAGGAGTGATTGTAAATACTAATGTTCTAGTTTCACCTTTATTGACAATATTAATATCTTGAGGAGGTGTTACTTTCCAACCTGTTGGAATATCTAAGCTTACACTTCCTCTTAAGTTATCTCTTCCTGCTGTTATTGTAACTGGTATTTCTTTTTGTTTATCATTTTCAAAAATGAATACTTTATCATTAATGCTTACTGCTACTTCAGGAATAATTTCAAATGGACGATATAATTCACCTTTATCTGGTTGCGAATAGCGATATACCAAATCTTTAGTAAATGTGATAGGTATTTTATTTATAGTTAAATAAAAATCTACAGTTACAGTTCGTGGTGTTTCTGGTAAACCAATTAAAGTGTCATCATTTACATGATACATTCCTAAACTTCCTTTATTATCTAACCAATATGGAGAAGTAGTATGTAATGTATTTGGAATAGTAATTTGTTCTCTAAAGTTTTGACGCGTGTTTTCTTTTAATGTCGTATTTTTTAGAATAGGAGTATTTGTTGTTGAAATATTATAAGAAAGTAATTCTATTTCTATATTACTTCTGTTTAAAGCTTCAATATTTAAATTAATGTCACTACCTGTACTTACTGTAGGTAAGCTAACAGATGCTTCTAAATACAATCCAGCACAAGCTTCAATAATAGCTTTTAATTCTTTACTCTTAATCGTTTTCCAGTGCGCATCACTTGTTTTTTGAAGTAAATTGTAAGCTATAAGTAACTCTGGTAAATGAGTTGATGGGTCTTTAAAATTAAAATTCTTTTCAATATCATATAAAATACTACCTATAAACTGACCGCCTTCACCAATACGATTCCAAGTAGTATCTACACCAGAAAATACATTAGACTTATCCTCTGGGAATTCTCCCTTTAAAAATTCAATATACTCCTGTTGTGAGCCACGTCGTGTTAACCTACCAAACCCTTGACAAAGATGTTGACTACTAGCTAAAGATGCTACTTCATTATTAGATAATCCTTTTAATGGATAATAAACGCCTACATCAAAATTTATTAAATCTTTACTTGCTTTATCAAAATCTTCTTGATTTCTATAAAAAAACCGCCCTGTGTTAAAGAAGAGGCGTTTAGGTTGCCAAACATCTACATTTTTAAGTTGATCTGGAAATGCGTTTTTGTCATTTACCAAATCAAAAGCTTCAACACTTAGCATTGCAGAACTCGTATGATGTCCATGTGTTGTACCTGGTGTTCTATGGTTAAATCTATTAATAATTACGTCTGGTTTAAATTTTCGTATAGCCCAAACTACATCACTTAATACATTATCTTTTTCCCAGATTTTAAGCGTCTCGTCTGGATGCTTAGAATACCCGAAATCGTTGGCTCTTGTAAACATTTGCTCACCACCGTCTACACGTCTTGCAGCCAAAAGCTCTTGTGTACGAATAACTCCCAATAGTTCTCTAATTTCTGGCCCAATAAGATTTTGACCACCATCACCTCTAGTTAATGAAAGGTAAGCAGTTCTTGCCTTAACTTTATTAGACATATAAGAAATTAAACGTGTATTCTCATCATCTGGATGTGCAGCAACATATAAAACTGAACCTAAAAAATTTAGTTTTTGAATAGATTCTAAAATTTCTGAAGCTGATGGTTTTTGTGGTTGCTGTGCTTGGGGCACATAAGAAGTAAATATTACTAAAAGTAATATAAGTATTGGTTTTCGCATTATAAAATTAGATTTTTGCTAATCTGCCAAATATAAAAAAGACAGTTAGGATACAAACAGGTTTTAATCTTTATTTAACGAATAAAAAAATGCATTAATTAAGTTGAAGTACTTCTCTTAAAGCTTCATCTTTAGGGCTGTTTTTACCCCAATAAGGAGATTTTATTGTTACTTTTTTTGTCGCTGTTGTTATTAGTGTTTTTCCTCTTCGTTGAGATGTTTCTGTCCATCCAGAAACATCATAAGGAAAAACTTCATTAAATGAAATTACTAGTGTACGTTGTAAATCGGGATATTCAATAGTATAACTTCCTTTTGTTAAAGTTGCTTTAGCTTTATAAGCTTTAGTTGGCCTATGAGTTAAACGAAAGTATTCTAAAGAAGGAATAATTTGTAGATTACCAATTGGTAAACTTTTAGGGTCAATACGAAGTTTAGTCCAAAGCTCGTTCTCTAAAATAGCTTTATCTAATGAAAGATCATTATCAGCATCTCTTTCGAAATATGCATGTGATTTGATTTCAAATTTACCTCTATTATTTAATTGTGCATATTGGTGCCCACACCATTCTTGTACAGAACTTGATACTTTTATAGCATGTCGATTATTTGAAACAGGGAAAAAAGTACTCTGCATAATTGAATAAGGATAAATACCAGTAATAAAATTTTTAGTTCTGTTTAATTTTAAAATAGGTATATTATTTGGATTTTGGCGATCAGCTTTTACTTGTTTTTCAGGTAAAAAATCTTCGGTAACATATATTAAAACAGCACTCCCATCTCTTGGCTCTCCATATTGTACTTGTTTTAAGTTATAAGAAGTAATTTCTGCTTCTCCTGAATACCAATATTTTTTAAACTCTTCAGAAAGATCAGTAGCTTCTTGGTAAATTTCTTTTGAGGTTTCAAGATTCGTTGCTAAAACCTCAGATTTAGAAGTTTCATTTTTACAAGCATTAAAGCTCAATAAAAGAATACTAGCAATAAAAACCCGATTGATATAATATAACGTTTTCATTTTTTAATCATTTTAAATTAGCATAAAGTTACAATGCTATGACTTATCTACAAGTTCATTTAACGTTTCGTAAACAAGATGTACAGGCAATCCCATTACGTTAAAATAAGAGCCTTCAATTTTAATGACACCAATTTGACCTATCCATTCCTGTATACCATAAGCCCCGGCTTTATCCAAAGGATTATAAGTATTGATATAATACCAAATTTCAGCATCTGTTAAATTTTTAAAAGTAACTTTTGTAGTTGCATATACTGTTTTTTGAGTTGTTTTAGTTTTAAAACAAACCGAAGTAATCACCTCATGTTCTTGCCCACTTAGTGATTGTAACATTTTAAATGCATCTTGATGGTCTAAAGGTTTTCCTAATGCTTTATTATTGTGCCAAACTATGGTATCACTAGTAATTAAAATAGTATTATCTTTTAAACTATTATCGAAAGGAAGTGATTTTAATTGTGCTAAATAATTACTGATTTCAATATGACGTAAACGTTTTGGGTATTCTTCTTTTACAGGTTTTAATATAATTTTAAAATCCAGACCTAAATCCTTAAAAAACTGTTGTCGTCTAGGTGAACCAGATGCAAGAACTAATGTATAATCTTTTAATTTTTCGTTTAGCATTATTTTAAAATAAAAGGATAAAGTAAGATAGATAAAATACCTGTTAGCATTATTAGTTTTAAAAGATTAGATAGTGTTTGCAATTCTTTTTTTGTTTCAACATTAAAAACCCTAATTGTAAAATAGAATAGCGGAGCGATAATAAAAATAATAAAATAACCTACAGAAACAGGCTGTTTATACAAATAATTAATAACGTAATATACAATTGCAAATAGTGAAATTAATGAAAATCCAAAAACCACTTTAGTTGCACGTTCTCTACCGATTACTATTGGTAATGTTTTCATTTCTAATTTGTTGTCGCCATCAATGTCTTGAATATCTTTAATGATTTCACGTAATAAATTAATCATAAATGCAAATAGGGCATAGTCTAACAAAATGTTAAATAGAGTTAATTGTAATTGCTGATTTTGAATTGTAATCGCAGGTAATAATTCAAATAACCCAACGATTATAATGCCCATTCCTACTAATGCCGACACAATTATATTACCTATTAAAAATGTTTGTTTTAAATAAGTAGCATAGATATAAAGTAATGCAGAAATAATCACAAATATTGCTGAAAAACCGCTTCTTCCAATAAAATTAGAAAGATAGAATCCTAAACCAATACCGATCACAGAAAAAATAATAAAATAAGTGAGTCCTGCTTTTTCCGAAATTGTTTTACTAATGATTACCTTATTGGGTTTATTTATTAAATCTGTTTCTACATCGTAAATATCATTAATAATATTTCCTGCTGCTGCAATGCATAATGTTGCTATTACTAGCAGGGTAAATACAAAATCGTTTAATGTAATTTCAACATTAAAAGGTTTGAATAAAGCATATTTAATTAAATATTGCACTAATGCAATCATTAATAAGTTTTTCCAACGGATGAGGTTTAATAGAGACATTAACTGTTGGTTTGTTCAAAATAAATCAATCGTACTTTGCATCAAAATTACTATCCCATTTACCTTGTACTTTAAGTACTTGTTCAATCACATCACGAACAGCTCCTTTTCCACCATTTTTATGAGAAATATACTTGGAAATGGTTTTTACTTCATTAGCCGCATCTTGAGGACAGCATGGTAAAATAACTTGTTTCATAATAGGAACATCAGGAATATCATCACCCATATACAATACACTATCTGGGTTTATTTCATAAATATGTAAGTATTCCTCATATTGTTTAATCTTTTGATGTGCCCCGAGATAAATATCTTTAACACCTAAGCCCTTTAATCGGTTTCGAACACCTTCATTAGAGCCTCCAGAAATAATACAAATGTTATAACCTTTATCAATAGCAGTTTTTATAGCGTAACCATCTTTAATATTCATTTTACGTAGCATTTCACCTGAAGTCATAATGGTAACAGTACCATCAGTAAGCACACCATCTACATCAAAAATAAAAGTTGTAATTTGCTCTAAATATTCTTTATAACTTTTTGCCATAAGTATCTTGTATTGATTTTGTCATAAGCTCATAAACAGCTTTATGTTTTTTATTGGTTAAAGCACTTAAATGCTTTTGAATTGTTTTTTTATCGTTACGCTTTGCAGGCCCAGTTTGTGCCATAAAAGGAGATAATCCTTCTATTTTACGAGCTGTTTCTTTAATTAAAGGTTTTAATATATCAAATTCTACATTTGAGGCTTCTGTGATCTCATGCCCAATACGATAGAGCTGATTACTAAAATTATTGACAAACACAGCAGCGAGATGTAAAGCACTGCGTTGTTCTGAGTTCACTTTATAAAAAGGACTGCCAATTTCATTAGCTAAAGTTTTTAGAAGATTAAGATCTGCTTTTCGTTCAATTTCTATGCAAATCGGAACTTCAGAAAAATCTATTTCTGCTGTTTTTGAAAATGTTTGTAATGGATAAAATACACTACGATGATTTTTATTATTTAGATCAGGTAAACCTACACTTCCAGAGGTATGTGCTATAAGTTTATTACTAAATGGAAGCTTAGACGATAACGACGCAATGGCATCATCACTAACAGCAATAATATAAATATCTGCATCATTCAAATCAGATAATTTATCTGTGATTGCTGTTTTATTAGAAAAAACTTGAATATCATTTAAATTACGAGCATACCATTGCGAAACAGATATGTTTTTTGCATTGTAAAAAGCATTAAATAAATGCGTTGCAACGTTTCCTGCGCCTATTATGACGGTGTTTATCATGAAGCTAAAATAAGTAAGTCTTGTGGTATTTAAAAGTAGATTACTATATCTTTGTAAACAATGATTAAAAAAGATATTAAAACGCGAGAGGATGTATTTTTATTAGTGAGTTCATTCTATAAAAAAGTAAGAAACGATAGTGTTTTGGGACCTTTTTTTAATACTACTATTAAAGATTGGGATGCACATTTTGAGCTTTTAACTACATTTTGGGAATCAAGTTTGTTTTTAAAAACAAAATATTTAGGAAACCCTATGGAGGCTCATATTAAAGTAGATAAAGTTCATAATAACACAATCACAGAATTACATTTTGGACTTTGGCTTAACCTTTGGTTTCAAACAATTGATGAGCTTTTTGAAGGAGATTATGCTGAAAATGCAAAACGTAGAGCTCGAAAAATGGGAACATTTTTATATTTAAAAATATTTGAAGCTAGATAACACTAAATATAATACTTTATGAGGGAATAATGTCCTGTTAAAACATTGTGGATTAAAGCATCTTTATAAAGAAATTAATTACCTTTGCACGACTTTAAAATAGACGTTTTCGCTATGTTGAAAAAACTTTCCAATATTCTGTTTTCCACTCGACTTACTGGTATTTTATTTATTGTTTTTGCGGCTGCAATGGCTACAGGAACATTCATGGATGCAGGGCAAGATACTTCTCCAACACCTTACTCTAGAAACTTAATTTACAATACCTGGTGGTTTGAAGGTATTATGTTTATGTTTATGGTTAATTTTTGTGGTAATATTTTTCGCTACCGTTTATTTAGAAAAGAAAAATGGTCTGTTTTAATATTACATTTATCTTTCATTTTTATTTTATTAGGTGCATTTATTACACGCTATATTGGATTTGAAGGCGTGATGAGTATTAGAGAAGGTGCAACAGAAAATACTTTTTTAAGCCGAAACACATATATCACTGCTTATGTAGATGGAGATTATTATGTTGATGGCGTACAACAGCGTTTACCCATTTATAAAGAAGTTGATTTTTCACCTCGTCTAAAAAACAAGTTTAAATATAAAACAAATTATAACGGGCAACCAATTATCATAGAACTACAAGATTTTATAGCTGGTGCCGAGGAGGATATTGTTGAAAGTGATTCTGGAGATTCATATTTAAAAATAGTTGAATCTGCTGGAGGACAACCTCATAATCATTTTTTAAAAGTTGGTGATATTGCTAGTATTCATAATGTTTTGTACGCATTAAACAAACCTACAAATGGCGCGGTAAATATAACTTATACAGATAGTACATTAACAATTCAATCTCCTTATGAAGGAGATTATTTAGTAATGGCAACGCAACAACAGGGCACTGTAGTAAAAGATAGCGTGCAGCCTTTGCGATTAAGATCCTTATATACTATTGGGAATCAGTCCTTAGTGTTTCCAAAACCTGTAGTAAGAGGCAAATTTGCTGTCGTAAAAAAATCAGAACGTCTTAAAAATGATGAAGATGGAGTTATATTAAAGATAACTGCAAATGGAGAAACTAAAACTGTAGGTCTTGTTGGTAGCCAAGGTAGAGATAATGCATTTAAAGAAATTAAAATAGGTGGATTAGATTTTGCATTTAAATATGGTTCAAGAGTACAGAAATTACCTTTTGATGTAAAGTTGAATGATTTTATTGCAGATAAACAACCAGGGACAGAAAATGTGTTTTCTGCCTTCGCTAGTGAAGTAACTATTATAGATAGTAAAGAAGGAGATTATGATTATCGCATTTTTATGAATAATATTTTAGATCATCAAGGCTATCGTTTTTTTCAAAATGCATTCGATCCAGATGAATTAGGAACAATTTTATCGGTTAATCATGATGCTTGGGGAACCAGAATTACATATTTAGGATATTTGCTATTATATTTTGGGTTAATGGCCATTATGTTTGCTAAAAACACACGTTTTGATTATTTGAGAAATCAACTAGAAAAAATAAAATCTAAAAAATCAAAACTGCTTTCGGTAATACTTATTGCATTTGCACTAAACAGCCAGGCACAAGAGCAACACAGTGCAAATGATGGCCATGATCATAGTAGTAACCCTGTTGCAAGAATTGCACCAGATAAAACGGTTGTTGATTCTATCTTAAAAGCTAACATACCTCCTAAATCTGAAGCTGATAAATTTGGAAGACTTGTTATACAGGACCTTGGTGGGCGAATGATGCCTATAAATACATATGCTTCAGAATTATTACGAAAATTAAGTAAAAGTGATACTTATGAAGATATTGAAGCAAATCAGGTGTTTTTATCCATTCAGGAAAGTCCAATATTATGGTATAATGTTCCAGTCATTTATTTAAAGAACAAAAAAGCAGACACTGTTAGAGATATTATTGGAATTGAGTATTCTCAAAAATATGCAACTCTAGCCGATTTTTTTACTGATGATGGTGTATATAAATTAGAACCTTACAGAAGGGAAGCTTATGAAACTGCTCCTCATCTAAGAAACGGATATCAAAAAGAATTTATTGAAGCAGATGAGCGTGTTAATTTACTGTATAATAGTATTGAAGGGCGTTATTTAAAATTATTTCCAATTCCAGATCATGAAAACAATAAATGGGTTTCTGCATTAGAAAATCAAGAGACTGATTATCAAATTAGTGATTCTCTATATGACAAGTTTATAAATACTGGATTTAAAGCTTATTTGTATATGCTTAATCAAGGTAAAACTACAGGAGATTTTACTGAAAGTCAACGCTTGTTAGAAGCTGTAAAACGTACACAGCTTAAGTATGGAGGAGAAGTGATGTTAAGTGATAAAAAGATAGATACAGAAATACAATATAATAAATACGATATTTTTAAAAAACTCTTTAGTTGGTATATGTATGCAGGTACATTAATGTTTATCTTTTTAATTGTTCAGATTTTTAAAGATAGAAGTAAAGCTATAAGTATAAGCGTAAAGATCTTTAAGTATATTATTATTGGGTTATTTGCATTGCATACTTTAGGACTAATTGCAAGGTGGTATATTTCTGGTCATGCACCATGGAGTGATGCTTATGAGTCAATGATATATGTAGCTTGGGCAACGATGTTATTTGGATTGCTTTTTGGTAGAAAAAGTGAAATCACAATTGCAGCCACAGCGTTTGTAACTTCTATGATTTTAATGATTGCACATTGGAATTGGATGGATCCTGCCATTGCAAATTTACAACCAGTTTTAGATAGTTACTGGTTAATGATACACGTTGCAGTTATTGTAGGGAGTTATGGGCCATTTACATTAGCAATGATTTTAGGTATAGTTGGATTATTCTTAATGTTACTAACTAATAAAACTAATAAGGATAAGATGTGGCTCAATATCAAAGAGCTTACAATTATTAATGAAATGTCTATGACTGTTGGTTTGGTAATGCTAACTATCGGAAACTTTTTAGGAGGTATGTGGGCTAACGAAAGTTGGGGGCGTTATTGGGGTTGGGACCCTAAAGAAACTTGGGCATTAATAAGTATTATGATTTATGCATTTGTGTTACATATGCGTTTAATTCCTGGGTTACGAGGGCGTTTTGGATTTAATTTAATGTCTATTTTTGCTTTTGCGAGTATTATGATGACATATTTTGGTGTAAACTTCTATCTTGCTGGACTACATTCTTATGCAAAAGATGACCAAGAGATAAGTGTTTTATACGCAGGTATTTCTGTTGCCGTAATTGCTCTTATTGCATTTTTTGCTTATAGAAAATACAAACTATATTTTAGTAAAACATAGAGCTTAAATTCTCAAATAGAATTTGTAACTCAACTCTCCATAAGCTCAATTTATCGAAAAATGTAAGAATTTTTTGAATAGGACTTTTTTTGTACTAGTTTTAAGGCATTAACCAATAACTTAAAATTAGATGACAAGGGACGAACACTTAAAATTCTGTAAAAAATGTGTTAATAGAGAATTGAATATGCAAATTGGGCTAGTTTGCAATATTACAGGAAAAATTGCTGATTTTGATAATGAATGTAAATCATATGAACTAGATGATACAATTGTCGAAAAATTAGATGATACTCAAGCAGTAGAACATCAAGATGCATTATATAAGTTATCTGATAAACATATTGAAAAATTTAAATTAGAACAAAACTATAGAAGAGCACTTATAGGAAGTATTGTTGTTGGTGTTATTGGTGCTATATTATGGGCAGCTATTACAGTAGCTACAGAATATCAGATCGGTTATATGGCAATAGCTATAGGAGCAGGAGTAGGATTATCAATGCGCTTTTTAGGGAAAGGAATAGACCAAATTTTTGGAATTACTGGTGCAATAGTAGCAGTAATTAGTTGTTTGTTGGGTAATTTCTTTGGGATTATTGGATTTGTTGCAAATTTGGAAAACTTAGGATATATAGAGACACTTGGAATGTTTGATTATAGCCAATTAATACCAATAATGTCTGAAGCATTTAGTCCAATCGATTTATTATTTTATGGAATCGCAGGTTTCGAAGGATATAAATTAGCTTTTAGAAAATTCACTGAAAAAGAATTACATCAACTAGAAAATTAGAAAATATATTGAGTAAGATCACTGATTTATAAAATTTAATCAAAGAAAACCTTAACGCTTTTTAATCCACTTAAATTAATTGACTATAATTAATTTTTAGCAAGACTTAGTTTTTTATGTTATTTTTAAAACAACTATTAACTAAAAATTAAGAATATGAAAAAATTAATTGCAGAATTTATAGGAACCTTATGGTTAGTGTTAGGAGGTTGTGGAAGTGCTGTTTTAGCTGCTGGTTATCCTGAGTTAGGAATTGGATTTGTAGGAGTAGCAATTGCATTTGGTTTAACTGTTGTTACAATGGCTTATGCAATAGGCCATATTTCAGGATGTCACTTAAACCCAGCGGTATCTATTGGACTTTGGATGGGAGGGCGTTTCGATAAAAAAGAGCTCATTCCTTATATTCTATCTCAAGTGTTAGGAGGTATTGCAGGTGCAGGAATTTTGTATCTTATTGTTAGCGGGAAATCGGGATTTGAAATTGGAGGCTTTGCAGCTAATGGTTATGCAGAACATTCTCCAGACGGATATAGTATGATGTCTGCTTTAGTAACTGAAGTCGTGATGACTTTTATGTTTTTAATCATCATACTGGGAGCAACACACTCAAAAGCGCCAAAAGGTTTTGCTGGCTTAGCAATAGGCCTAGGATTAACTTTAATACACTTAATAAGCATACCAGTAACAAATACATCTGTAAATCCAGCACGTAGTACAAGTCAAGCCTTATTTGTCGGAGATTGGGCATTAGACCAGTTGTGGCTATTTTGGTTAGCTCCAATAGTTGGTGCTATTTTAGCAGGAATAACTTATAAGTTTATGTCACCTGAAAAAGAATGATATGTGGGAAGAAAAACTAAAAACATATAATGCTTTAGTAAGTAAATGCTCAAGGTTTAAAAGAAAAGGTAAAACAATGCCATATACCTCTGCAAACGGTTATATGTTTTCTTTATATAATAAAACTTGTGAAATAGGAATTCGCTTTTCAAAAGAAGCTCAGGAAAAATATATGAAGGAGTTTGATACTACTCTATATAAATCATATGGAGCTATAATGAAAGGCTATATTTTAATTACAGAAGAAATGTTGTCTGATTTAGGTAATGTGGCAAAACTTTTAGATGAAAGTTATGATTATGTGATGTTTTTAGAGCCGAAGTAAACTAAAAGTGTTTTACTTCTATTACATCACCAGTTTTAATATTTAAATGAATATCTCCAATACGAACCCGTACTAAACGCAATGTGGGGAATCCTACTGCTGCTGTCATTTTACGTACTTGTCTAAATTTGCCTTCGGATATAGTTATAGATGCCCAACTTTTTGGACCGTGACGTTCATCTCTTACGTGCCGGTTTGCAATAGGTAAATGTTCTGTAGAACTAATTAAATGAGCTTTGCAAGGTTTGGTTAGATATTTTTCACCATCAACACCAATTTCAACACCTTTTTGCAGCTTTTCAATAGCTTCTGCATTAATAATACCATCTACTTGTATATAATATTCTTTTTCTACCTTTTTACTTCTAATATACTCGCTTACTTTTCCGTCAGTTGTTAAAAAGAGTAGGCCTTCAGAAGTTTCATCTAAACGACCAATTGCCATTGTTCCATCAGGGAAATTATATAATTCACCTAATTTTCTCTTACGAGCTTTACGCTTGCCTTCGTATATAAATTGACTTAAATAACCATAAGGTTTATGCAATATAAAATGACGATGTTCGGTGTGTGTAGGCATTTTTGTAATTAGAGTGCAAGATACAAATACTTATAATTAGAAGAGGTTGTTGTTAATCTCAAAATAATTTATCATATTTGTGACTATGATTGCTTAAATTATGTTTCCGAACTCTGTCGACAATATCTTCTCGACAATCAAAAAATGCTAAATATGTATAATGTTTAGCTATGTCTTACTTTTCAACATAATTAAAAATGCATTCAAAAAGCAAAATATCAATAAAACAATTTCTTCAATATTTTAAAATAGCTTTTTCTGGAAAAGAGCAAGAATTTACATCAGGAAGCATACGTCGGGCAGTATTTATGCTATCTATACCGATGATTCTTGAAATGCTTATGGAATCTATTTTCGCACTAGTAGATACATTTTACGTTTCTCGTGTTAGTGTAAATGCAGTTGCAACTATAGGGTTAACAGAATCTGTAATTACTTTAGTATATGCTGTAGCGATTGGTTTGAGTATGGCCGCTACAGCAATTGTAGCTAGACGTGTAGGAGAAAAGAATGTTAAAGGAGCTTCTCAGGCTGCTGTACAAGTAATTATATTAGGAATAAGTATTGCTGCTATTATTAGCACTATTGGTATTCTCTATTCTAAAGAAATCTTAGGATTAATGGGTGCTGAAGAAGACCTTATTGCCGAAGGGTATGGATATACTAAAATACTCTTGGGAGGTAATGTTACCATTATGCTTTTATTTTTGATAAATGCCATTTTTAGAGGTGCAGGAAATGCTTCTATTGCCATGTGGACTTTAATATTATCAAATGGTTTAAACATTATATTAGACCCCATATTTATTTTTGGATTAGGTCCTATTCCTGCTTATGGTGTTGAAGGAGCAGCTATTGCAACTACAATAGGTAGAGGGTCTGCTGTTATATTTCAATTACTTGCTTTATTTTATGGATGGAGTAAAATTAAAATTGCATTTGCAGATCTTAAGATTAAGTTAAGCATTATGCTTAATTTAGTACGAGTATCTTTAGGTGGTATTGGTCAATTTTTAATAGCAACATCTAGTTGGGTGTTTTTAATGCGTATTATGAGTGAATTTGGTAGTGATGTAGTCGCTGGATATACCATAGCCATTCGAGTAATGATGTTTACATTAATGCCTTCATGGGGAATGAGTAATGCTGCTGCAACTTTGGTGGGGCAAAATTTAGGAGCTCAAAAACCCGAACGAGCAGAACAGAGTGTTTGGAAAACTGGAAAATATAATGCCATTTTTATGGGTATTGTATCTGTTATTTATATAGTGTTCTCTACTCAAATTATTAGTTTATTTAATAATAGTCCAGAAGTGGTAAAATCTGGAAGTTTGTGCTTGAAGGTGATTGCTGCAGGTTATATTTTTTATGCTTATGGAATGGTAGTAATTCAATCATTTAATGGAGCAGGTGATACAAAAACACCAACTTATATCAACTTTATATGTTTTTGGATGTTTCAATTACCCTTTGCATATATAGTTGCAATTACATTTGAAGCTGGCCCTAAAGGGGTTTTTTGGGCCATAACACTCGCCGAAATATTAATAGCAGTAATAGGAATTATATGGTTTCGAAAAGGAAAGTGGAAGCTAGTGAAGGTGTAATGCTATTGCCATTATTTTGTTAAGACCAGAACTGTTTCTCCTATTCTTTTCATAAATTTGATGTTTAAAATAAATAGGTTTATGGCAAAAGAAAATATAGGGTTAAATACAATTTGTACCCATGTAGGGGAAATAAAAGACGAACAATTTAAAGGTGCTGTTTCACCTATATATTTATCATCTTCTTATGAATTTATGGATGTGGATGTAAAACGTTACCCTCGTTATTTTAATACACCTAATCAAGAGTTTTTAAGTAAAAAAGTAGCAGCTTTAGAGCATGCCGAAGCAGGAATGATTTTTGGATCTGGTATGGCAGCTATTAGCAGTGGGTTATTAGCTTTTTTGAAAGCAGGAGATCATATTGTATTACAGAATGATATTTACGGAGGTACACGTAACCTAATTGAAACACAATTTGATAGATATCAAATTGAATATACATTTACGAAGGGGCTAGAAGTTTCAGATTTTGAAAACGCAATTCAAGCGAATACAAAAATGATTTATATTGAAACACCTTCTAATCCATTATTAAAGCTTGTTGATATAAAAGGAGTAGCAGATATTGCAAAATCTAAAAATATAATTACGGCTATAGATAATACATTTGCATCTCCGGTAGTACAAACTCCAATCGACTTTGGAATTGATATTGTAATGCATAGTGCAACTAAATACCTTGGTGGTCATAGTGATATTTGTGCAGGTGCAATAGCAACTTCTCAAGAAAATATGGATGCAATCTGGAAATTTGCTATTACAACAGGAGGGAGTCTAAGTGATTTTACGGTTTGGATGCTTGAACGAAGTATGAAAACTTTAGGGATCCGTGTAAAAGCTCACGGACGTAATGCAAAAAAGATAGCAAAGTATTTAGATAAGCATGAAGCAGTTACTAAAGTATATTATCCAGGATTAAAATCTCATCCAGATCACAAATTAGCAAAAACGCAAATGAATGGTTATGGAGCTATGCTTTCTTTTGAGTTGGCGGAAGTAATAGATGCAAAAGCATTTTTAAAGGCTTTAAAAATGATAAAACCATCGATGAGCTTGGCAGGAGTAGAAAGTACTATGATATTGCCTTCAGAAACGTCACATGCATTGTTAACTCCTGAAGATAGAGCATCACAAGGTATTACAGATAATTTAATTCGTTTTTCAGTAGGTATTGAAGATAAAAAAGATATTATAAAAGATATAGATCAAGCTATAGCAATTGCTGCAAAAACTCCAGCAATGAGCTATTAATATATTACACTTAAAAGTAAAATAATGAAATTAGATATATTGTGTATTGCAGCACATCCAGATGATGTAGAATTAGCTTGTTCTGCAACAGTTGCTAAAGAAGTTGCCAGTGGTAAAAAAGTTGGAATTTTAGATCTTACCCGTGGAGAGTTAGGTACCAGAGGAAGTGCTGAAATTAGAGATGGAGAGGCTGCAGAAGCCGCAAAAATTTTAGGAGTCGCCGTAAGAGAGAATATGGCTTTTGCAGATGGATTTTTTATAAATAATAAAGAACATCAATTAGAATTAATAAAAAAAATAAGACAATATCAACCAGACATTGTATTATGCAATGCAATTGATGATAGGCATATAGATCATCCAAAAGGAAGTAACCTTGCTAGTGATGCCTGTTTTTTAAGTGGATTGATTAAAATTGAAACTGAATTGAACGGAGAGAAACAGAAACCATGGAGACCCAAGCAAGTATATCATTACATTCAATGGAAAAATTTAGAGCCAGATTTTGTAGTAGATGTTTCTGGTTATATGGATGTCAAGATGGCTGCAGTTGAAGCGTATCAAACTCAATTTTTTAACCCTAAGTATGAGGGTGAACCAGATACTCCAATCTCTAGTAAAAACTTTACAGAGAGTATTGTTTACAGAGCCAAGGACTTAGGACGTTTAATAGGAGTAGAATATGCTGAAGGATTTACTGTCGAACGTTTTGTTGCAGTAGAATCATTATTTGATTTAAAATAATAATGTAAAAACCTTTGCAGAAAAAGCGAAATAATTTACATTTGCACACGCGTTTAAAAACGCACTACAAATGGTGGTTGTAGCTCAGCTGGTTAGAGCGTCGGTTTGTGGTACCGAAAGTCGCCGGTTCGAACCCGGTCTTCCACCCAAAAAGTAAAAGCTTCTTAGAAATAAGAAGCTTTTTTTGTGAAAGTAATTTAAATACGGAATGATAATAAAAAAGCCTTTCAATATGAATATTGAAAGGCTTTTTTATTTTGAGAAGTAACTCCAGTTTATTCTATAGCTGAAACTTTATCTACTACAATACGATTTTCGCGATTTGCTAATTCCCATGCTGTATAGAATACTAAACGTGTACGATTTTCTAATAAATCATATTCTATTTTATCTGGTGTATCAGATGGCCTGTGATAATCATCATGTGTACCATTAAAATAAAATATAATTGGAATATTATTTTTTGCAAAACTCCAGTGATCAGAACGATAGTAAATACGATCTGGATGATTCTCATCATTATACGTATAATCTAATTCAAGATTTGTATATTTTGAATTGATCTCTTCTGAAATATTATGTAATTCAGAACTTAATTTATCAGCACCAATTAAATAAACGTAATCACGGTTGTCACTTTCACGTTTAGGATCAATACGACCAATCATATCAATATTTAAATCAACTACAGTGTTTTCTAATGGAACAATTGGATCAAAATCTGCATAATATTGAGAACCTAAAAGCCCTTTTTCTTCACCAGTAACGTGTAAAAATAAAATAGAACGTTTAGGACCATGTCCTTTTTCTGCAGCAGCTTTAAAAGCTTCAGCAATTTCTAAAACAGCAACCGAACCAGAACCATCATCATCGGCACCATTATTTATTTGACCATCAGCACTTATACCAATATGATCTAAATGTGAAGAAATAATAATATATTCATCAGGCTTTTCTGTTCCTTTTAATACTGCTGCTACATTTTCAGAACCTACTTGTGTAGTTACAGCTTCATAATTAAGAGACACTTTAGAATTTACTATTGCTCCTGTATTACTAGAGTTGATATTTTTAACTAAAGCTTTTCCTAAATTTTCATTTATCATAAAATGATGAATAGGTGCTTCACCACCTACAATAGATAAGCGATTACTCCCTCCACTTTCTGCTATTCTCTTATACCCTGCAGAATACCTTGGGAATAAGTCATTGCTCATAAAGAATACTGCAGCTGCACCTTTTTCTTTCGCTGCTTCACGTTTAGGAGTTAAAGCTTGACGTCCATTAGACCAAACTGAATTCTCTTTAGTGCCACTAATTAAATAAGTACCATCAGCATTTTGAGGCTCACCTTCTTTAATTACTACGATTTTTCCAGTTACATCAAGATTTTCATAATCATTATATTCTTCTGTATTGATTCCATACCCAGCATAAACAATATCAGTTGCATCTAAAGTAGCTGAAGGAGCTCCGTTTAAAGAAACTAAATCATCAAAATAATTAAATGTTTTTCCATTAACAGTAAGCTCTACATTAGGTGTTCCTATGGTTTGTAAAGGGACTTCTTGAAAATAATCACCTTCAGCAATTGGTGAAGGAATATCTAAGTTTACATAGTGATTTTTAAGATACTCAACTGCTTTTTTCTGACCTGGTTGCCCAGTTTCACGACCTTCAAATTCGTCAGATGCATAAGTATATAATTTTTCTTTTAATTCGTCTGAAGTAATCGTATTAGCATACTCATTTACATCAGCTGGTTCAGGCTTGCAAGATGATATCATTGCAATAACTCCCAAAAATAGGATTGTTTTTTTCATTATAAAATGATTAAAGTGAATGTTTTGCGATATTACAAAAAAGAAAACCTAAGGAAGATTTTTATACTTTGTTTTTAACAATTTTTAACAATAAAATCCTTTTAAATTACTATTTATCTACAGTAATACGATTCTTTTGATTGGCTAGTTGCCAAGCTGTAGCAAAAATTAAACGCGTTCGTTTTTCTAATAAGCCATACTCTATTTTATCTGGAGTATCTGTAGGTTTGTGATAATCGTCATGTTCTCCGTTAAAATAAAAGATTACAGGAACTCCTTTAGCAGCAAAATTATAATGATCTGATCGGGAATAAAAATCATTACTATCATTTTCATCATTAAATTTATAATCTAATTCAATATTAAAAAAACGATTGTTAATTGCTTCAGAAACATAATGTAATTCTGTACTTAAGCGATCTGCTCCAATTAAATATAGATAATCTGTTTTAGTTTTTTTTTCGTGAACCCTATCTATACGGCCTATCATATCTATATTAAGATTTACTACAGTATTCTTTATAGGAAACACAGGGTTTTCTGTATAATATCGTGATCCTTGCAATCCAATTTCTTCTGCAGTTGTGTGTAAAAATAAAATACTTCGTTTGGGGCCAAAACCCGCATCTTTGGCTTCTTTAAAAGCCTGTGCCATTTCTAATAATGCTACAGTACCAGAACCATCATCATCTGCTCCTAAATAGACTTCTCCATCTTGAATACCTTCATGATCTAAATGTGCAGAAACTATAATGATTTCTTCAGGAATTTCACTTCCTTTAATATAGGCCAATACATTTTCTGAATCATTAAAATCATCACCTAAATATGATTTTGGTATTGTTTGAAAGTAATTGTCGTTTTTAAATGGAGAAGGAACATCTTGAGAAATATAATAATTTTTTAAATATTCTGCTGCTTTTTTCTGCCCTTTAGTACCTACACCCCTTCCTTCAAAATCTCTAGAAGCGTAAGTATATAAGTGTTTTTCTAAATCATAAGATGTAATCGTATTAGCATATTTCATTATTGTATTTGGTGATTCAATAACTATATTATCCTTGATTACTTGAATTTCTTCTTTATTACTTAAGTTAGAACAAGATCCAACTATAGATAATGCAGTTGCGCAAATAAGAGCTCTCATATATAATGATTGATTATTAGACAAATAAACTAAAAAAAACCTTAAATGTTTAATTTATATGCTCATAATTGTGATATAAAATAAAGCTTCTTATTTAAATAATTTGTGATTTCTTTAAGAATGATTTAATTAGAATAAATCATTAATTTGCAACACGAACTAAATTTTAAACTTCTAGTAGCTTATTCATTATGAAAAAAATTACATTATTATTAATACTATTTCTTAGTATTAATTTTGTTTTTGCACAGCAAAAAGAAACTCCAATTCCCAACTATAGATTAGCTTCTAAATTTTCACCTACTAAGTTAGGTAAGATTGTACATTCTACAAATGTAAACCCACATTGGTTAAAATCAGGGAATAGGTTTTGGTATCAGTATAAAACTTCTGAAGGCTCAAAATATTATCTAGTAGATGCAGACAGGCGCACACGCTCAGAATTATTTGATAATGAAAAAATGGCAAAATGGCTAACAGAGATCACTAAAGATCCTTATGATGGCCAACACTTGCCAGTATTCAACTTTAAATTTGTTAAAAATGAAACAGCAATTCGTTTTAGAGTAACATCTACAGAAGATGTTCCTGTAAAAGAGGATGAGAAAGATAAAAAAGAAGGAGATAACAAAAAGAAAAGTAAGAAAAAGTCTAAAACAGAGAAAAAAGTATATCATTTTGAGTATCGTTTAGGAAGTAATAGTTTAACACTAATAGACAACTCTAAAAAAGAAGATGATAGAAAGCGTTGGGCTAACATAGCTCCAGATAGCTCTATTGTAGTGTTTTCTAAAAATTTCAATTTATATTGGATGGATAAAGAGAACTACCTAAAAGCAGTTAAAGATGAAAAGGATAGTACAATTGTAGAACATCAATGGACTACAGATGGTATTGAGCATTTTAGTTATGGTGGTGGTTCTAGAGGAGAGAATAATGAAACTAAAGAGAAAAATAAAGATGATAGAAAACCTGTATTTGTTATATGGAATCATGATTCTAAGAAGTTTGTATTTCAAAAAACAGATCAAAGAGATTTAAAAGATCTTTGGCTAGTAAACACAACTAATAGCAAACGACCTACATTAGAAACATATAAATATCAAATGCCTGGGGAACAAGAATTCACGAAAACAGAGCTAATGATTTTTGATGTACCGTCTAAAAGTATTAATAAAGTACAATTAGATACTGTAAAACAACAAAATGTACAAGTGTATCGTGCTCCGACAAAACGTTCAAATTTTGATGATGATTTTAGACCTTCTTTACTATTATCTAAACAAGGTAAAATTTATTATAATACCATTAGCAGAGATCGTAAAAAATTAGATATCTGTGTAGCAGATATTAATACCGGCGAAGTAAAAGTATTGATCGAAGAACGTTTTAATACCTATATAGAATCACGCCCATTAGTTTTATTTAATAATGAAACCGAAATGTTACATTGGGCAGAGCGTGATGGATGGGCACATTTCTATTTATATGATAGTAATGGTAATTTAAAAAATCAAATTACTAAAGGGTCGTATCATGTTAGTAGTTTTGTTGGCGTAAATGAAAAGGCAAGAACGTTATTTTTTAATGCTAATGGTGTGCCAAGCGATCAAGATCCATATTATTCTCATTTGTATCGTATTAACTTGAATGGTACTGGATTAAAAAGTTTAAATCCAGGAGATTATAATACGACTGTAAGTATGGGAGATTCTAATGGATTCTTTGTGAATAATTATTCTAGAGTAAACACGATACCTAAATCTGAATTAAGAAATAGCGCGGGTAATTTAGTGATGAAGTTAGAAGAAGCCGATTTATCTCAGTTATTTGCCTCAGGATACCAATTCCCTGAACCTTTTAAAGTAAAAGCAGATGATGGAATTACTGATATTTATGGAGTAATTTATCGTCCATTCGATATTGATACTACAAAATCGTATCCACTAATCGAATATGTATATCCGGGACCACAAACAGAAGCTGTTGGGAAATCATTTAGTGCAAGAATGAATAGAACAGATCGTATGGCACAATTAGGGTTTGTAGTTATTACCTTAGGAAATAGAGGAGGGCATCCAGATCGTTCAAAATGGTATCATAATTATGGATATGGTAATTTAAGAGATTATGGTTTAGCTGATAAAAAATATGTTGCAGAGCAGTTAGCAGATAAATATGATTATATTAATATTGATAAAGTTGGAATTTTCGGTCACTCTGGAGGTGGTTTTATGTCTACTGCCGCAATGTTAGTATATCCTGATTTCTTTAAAGCAGCTGTATCATCATCCGGGAATCATGATAATAGAATTTATAATCGTTGGTGGAGTGAAACACATCACGGTGTTAAAGAAGAAGTAGATGCTGATGGCAAAGTGAGTTATAAATATAAGATTGATACTAATCAAGAATTAGCTAAAAATCTTAAGGGCCATTTAATGCTGGTTACTGGAGATATAGATAACAATGTACATCCGGGAGGAACTGTACGTATGGCTGATGCTTTAATAAAAGCCAATAAACGTTTTGATTATAGAATTATGCCAGGGCAACGTCATGGTTATGGCAGACTAAGTGAGTATTTCTTTTGGTTAAAAGCGGATTTCTTTAGTGAGCATTTTTTAGGAGTAGAACCTAATAGTGTGGATATGGTTGAGATTAATAGAGATATTCCTCAGAATAAGAAATAATAAATTTTACTGAATTAACAAGAACTAAAAAAAGCCGAAGTACATACTTCGGCTTTTTTTATAATCTTAATAAGATAATTTATCTTTTTTCAGGAAATAGTTCTGTATTCCATTCTAATGCTTTTTTAGCTTCTTCTAGCTGTAATCCATCTTCTAATACTTCTGCCAAACGTTGTAAATGATGTTTTTTTATAGTGTAGTTTTCATTATCTTCAACTGTCGGATATTTTGCTCTAACGGCATCAATTCCATTTCGTCTTACATCCATATAAATATATTGATCAAAATCTGTTGATGAATATTCAGATAAATCTGCTAGTTGATTTGACTTTAAATCATCTAAATTTTCATCAGTATGCAATTGTCCGTTGTATAGTACAGCGTGAATTCTTTGTGTATTGGTAATATCTTCTAATGGGTTGGCATCTAAAATTACAAGATCTGCAATATAATTTTCGTCAACTAAACCTAAAGACTCACTATGCTTAAAATATTGAGCAGGGTATAGGGTTGCTGTTTTTAAAGCATCGGCAGGAGTCATACCTGCATTTACATATTGCACTAATTCTTCGTGTAAACTAATACCAGTAATTATATATGGGTTTGGTACATCAGTACCTGCTAATACTTTTACTCCTAAATCGTGAAGTTTATTAATAATTTTTCCGTTAAATGCTAAACGCTTTTTAAAGTTATTATAATTATCTTGACTGAAATTTTCCATATTTCGTTTCCTAATTGAAGACCACCATGCTTTAAAATAAGTGGGTGTAAGCTCCAATTGTGGATTGGTTTCAAATAATAATTTTTCTAAATTCTTATCCTTACTAGCTTCTCCAAGTTTTACAAAATATTCTAAATTTACCATCGTAGGCGATTGATAAGTTTCATTTTCAATAAGAACTTTAGCTAATGCTTTAATTTCTTCTTCTGTAAAGTTAAAATCGCTATAATTGGATAGAGTATTACCAATTCCAAATAAATGTTCAATAGAACCTAAACCAGCTTTGGCAGCAGAAATCTGATTCATATCTCCAGGGATATGACCTGAGGTTACAATTCCTTTTTCTTTAGAATAACTTATAATTTCTTTAAATACGTCGGATGGAATGTTTTGAAATAGTTTAACGACTTCAATATCTTGGGCAATTAACGAATCTAAGGTGGGCTTTACATCTTCTAACTCATTTATAACTACTGAACTTGGAAAACGAGCACTTGCGCCTTCAATAATAACTCCAGATGAAATAATACGAGGTCCTATAATTTCTTTATTTTCTATTTGTTGTTTCCAGTGTTTTATAAGCTCATGATTGGTAATTCCTAAATCTCTTATACCAGTAACACCATACATAATAAACATAGGTAAGTTATCACTATCTGAATACGATCTAATATGTGCGTGCATATCCCATAAACCTGGAATAACATATTTATTTGTACCATCTACAATATGATCAGACTCTAGGTTAACTTCATTATGAGGAAGAATAGTTTGTATTTTATTTTCGTTAATAAATACATCCATATTTTTAGATAGCGAACCATCTTCAATATTCACAATATTAATATTTGATAAAATAACATCACCTGTTTGTGTTTTTTTACAACTAAAACATAATGTTAGTAGGAGAGAGGTAATTAAAAAATTACGAGAGATATAAACGGTCATAAAAATATTTTTTTCAAATATAAGCATCCCATTTTGTTAAGTACAATCAAAAAGTTATTTTGAAGGATACAATTTTTGCTCAAATGATAATAAGAAAAACCCTTTAAATATTTTTTTTGCATGAATACGTTCTTGAGTAGAAATAGGATTGTTATCGAGCAATAATCCTTTTAAACTATAATTGCCTTTTTCATATTCTACAGGAAAGCTAGTAATATCGTTATTATTAATATAAACCATAAGAAGTGCTTTCATGCCTATAAGTGCTTTAGGAAGTTCTTTAAATTTATTAAAACCAGCATGTATAACCCAAACTTTAGACATTCCTGAGATTTCTTTAGGAAGCTCTAAAAGATCGTTGTGATCTATATATAAATAACGAATTTGACTAATCGTATTTATAGTAGGCGGAAGCTTTGTTAACTTATTATGATCTAACCATAACGAATACAATTTGGGTATAGAACCTATATACGTATAGCTTTTCTCATCAGTAAGCTGATTATAAGATAAATTTAAATCGCGTAACAGTTTTAATGATGAAATTGACGATGGGAGTTTCTTAATTTTATTCTCTTTTAAATTTAAAAAAGCAAGAGGTAATTTATTAATTTGATTAAAAACAATATCTAAATTTATCCCTGGATTATAACCTAGAGATAACTGCTTTAGGTGTTTAAATCGTAAAATAGATTTTGGTAATGTTGAAATAGATAAACTATCTAAAATAAGAATTTCTAATTGATTTGGGTATTGTAAACTTTGGAATGCTTTATCTAAATCTAAGCTTGTATTCCCAGTTAGATCCAGCATTTTAAGTGATGGTAATTTGGTTATTGCTTTAGGTAGAATGGTTAAGTTTTGATGGCTTAAATCAATACGATGTGTTTTAGAAAATGATGTACTTGTATCTACACTAGTTACTGTTTTGCTATAAAATGCAGTATAAGTAGAACAACTACTTATAAGTAGCACTAATAACAAACCTAATATGATAATTTGTTTAATCATCGCTTAGTTCGTTATAAAATAAATTGCCACTAAACTCAAAAAACAATTTATCTTTTGCTTCTACATTCCAAGGAAACCTTGGGTTTAACCCATAACCATCGTGTAATATATTTTGAATATAAGCTCCAGCTTTCTGACTATTTACACCAAGCTTAGTGTAAAGAGAGTAATTGTTGTTTTGATATAGCCCATAACCATATACGTTACCATAAAATAAATCTTTAAAAGGAGGGAGTGTAAACCATACATTTTTACGACCATCATCAGAATTAATAGGGTTTCTAGGAGATAAACTATAATTGGGACGAGCTGTAAATAAATCGACTACAAACCCTAATTTATATAAGGTATTTACATTTTGAATATTAGTGAACCCAATATTTAAAGAACCTGTAGATCCGTAATCTGTACCTTGCCCGTTAAAAACTCCAAATTTAAGATCATTTCTAAAAGCGAGATGTATGCTATGATTTGCATTACTGAAACGAAGTAAAATAGCACCATTACGCAAGCCATAAGATTTTAAATTACCAGGTAAATAATCTTTTCCAAAACCTAAACCAATACCATTAAATCCTCCTTCTCCTTCTGGATTAAAAAGCAATGCTGTATTAACATTTGAGATTGCAGATCCTAATAAATTTGTATTCTGACCAATACCTCCTAAAGCAAAAAACTCATAAGAATAACCTAATCCAGATTGTTTAACTGTATGTCGTTTTAAAAAAGAATAAGCAGCTAATGATAAACCACTCTCAATAGAAATATCTCCATAGTTAGCAGTACCAAATCCAAATACTCCAACTTTTAACCATTGATTCTGGTTGCCTAAAGTAATTTCAGTTTTTAATAAAATACCTGCATCAATATTAAACTCTTGTGCACTGTTAGTAGTATATATACATAAGCATAACAAACACATAATGAATTGTTTTGATATGTATGATGCCATAAATATTTACGAAGTTTAGTTTATATAGTCGTAATAATACCATTATAAGTTACAATTGAAAACTAAAAACTATACTAATTTTAGAGTTGAAAAAATAATAGAATAAGTTATCTTTGAAATTCACTAAAAATTGAATCTGATGAAACGAATTATTACTGTTTTTTGTATGCTAATGTTGATTGGTATGACTTCTTGTAAAAAAGAACAGAAAACTGACGATACTCAGCAAATGAAGGAAGTTGTTGCTATTCATGACGAGTTGATGCCAAAAATGAATGTCATAGGAAATTTAATAACTCAGCTTAATAGTAGTCCAGATTCTTTAAAACATCAAACAGCTGTTAACGATTTAAAAGATGCGCATGAATCGATGATGAATTGGATGCAAGGTTTTGGAGATCGTTTTACTTATGAAGAAATATTAGAAGGAAAAACTTTAAATAAAGAAAAACAAGAACTTCTTGATAAAGAAGAGCAATTGGTAAAGGCTTTAGAAACTAA
Source organism: Flavobacteriaceae bacterium (assembly GCA_003443635.1). NCBI lineage: Bacteria > Pseudomonadati > Bacteroidota > Flavobacteriia > Flavobacteriales > Flavobacteriaceae > Flavobacteriaceae bacterium. The sequence continues at coordinate 1,695,339 of CP031964.1, forward strand.
AATGCTTAAGAGTATAGAAAATGCTAAAGTCTTATTAAAAGAATAGTTTAAATTTATAACTAGTCAATAATTAATATAACAGATGAAAAAATATATAGCAGTAGTACTTGTTTTATTTCTTGCAAGTTGTAAATCCGAAACTAAAGAAGAAAACCAACTAATAGAAGTAGATGAATCAACTATTGGAAAACACATCGAGCGTTTAGCATCAGATGAGTTTTTGGGACGGATGCCTTTTACAGAAGGCGAAATTAAAACAACAACATATTTAAAAGAAGAATTTTCTAAATTAGGTCTTTTACCTGGAAATGGAGATAGTTATTTTCAAGACGTTCCTATGGTAGAGATTACAGGGACACCTTCAGAAAAAATGACTATTTCTGGACCTAAAGGTGATTTTGATTTAAATTATTCTGAAGATTTTGTGGCACTTACTCTTAAAACAGATAATGAAGTTAGTTTAGAAAATTCTGAACTTGTTTTTGCAGGTTACGGCGTTGTTGCTCCTGAATACGGATGGAATGATTATGAAGGTATTGATTGGGAAGGTAAAACAGCTGTTGTTTTAGTAAACGACCCTGGATTTAAATCAGGAGATAAAACATTATTTAAAGGAAATGAGATGACTTATTATGGGCGATGGACATACAAGTATGAAGAAGCGGGTAGACAAGGTGCAGCTGGAGTGATTATAATTCACGAGACTGAGGCAGCATCATATGGGTGGAATGTTGTTCAATCAAGTTGGAGTGGCGCTAAATTAAATTTAGAAAGCGAAGCTCCTGTTGCAGATGTACAAGGTTGGATCTCTAACGAAAGCACTGCAAAATTATTTGAAGCTTCAATTCTAGAAAATAAAAATTATCAAGAACTGGCAAAGCGAAAAGATTTTAAACCAATGCCGTTAGGCTTAACAGCATCAGTAAAGATTGCAAATAAAATTAAAAGAGATGCTTCTAAAAATGTGATTGCTATACTTCCTGGTTCAGAACATAAAGATGAATACATTATATACTCTGGACATTGGGATCATTTAGGTGTAGGGAAACCTGTGAAAAATGATTCTATTTATAACGGTGCTGTCGATAATGCATCAGGTACAGCTTGCCTTTTAAGTATTGCTGAAGCGTTTACTAAAGGAGAACAACCAAAACGTTCTATTGTTTTTATTGCAGTAACTGCAGAAGAGCAAGGATTATTAGGCTCTGGTTATTATGCAGAACACCCCATATATGATCCTAAAAAAACAGTAGCAAATATAAATATGGATGCACTCTCTAGTCCTGGAAAGATGAAAGATTTAACTATTACAGGATTTGGACATTCAGAAATGGATGAATATGCTAAAGAAGTTGCAGAAACGCAAGGACGTTATATTATCCCAGATCCTGAAGCTGAGAAAGGATATTTCTTTAGGTCTGATCATTTTAACTTTGCTAAAATTGGAATACCCGCATTATATGCAAGCGGATCGTATGAAGGATTTGAGCATAGTATTGAAGAGATCAAACAATTAAATGATGAATATCGTATACATAGATATCACCAACCATTAGATGAATATGATCCGAATACAACAGAATTAAGTGGGATTCAACTTGATGCTCAATTATTTTATCAAGTAGGTCTAAAATTATCTAATGAAGACTATTTCCCTAAATGGTATGACGGTAGTGAGTTTAAAGCGGCAAGAGACAAAGACTAATGAGTTTAAAATCTAATTTATTAGTAAAAGGTTTTAAACTGAAATAAAGATATATCAAGAAACAGGCTTTTTTACTTAGGCTCCCAATCAGGAGGTTTAATAAATATTAAAAATTTATTTTTAACTCCTTTAGTATGCTGTATTTTACGATATAGTCTAGTTAAACCGTGCAAGAAAACTTTAATAGGATTATTTGAGTTTAAAGCTTCAGAAATACCATAGTTTACTTTCTCTACTTCTGGTTCAAAAGTACCAAACATTCTATCCCAAATAATTAAAATACCTGCATAGTTTTTATCCCAATATTGTCTATTTGACCCGTGATGCACTCTATGATGTGAAGGGGTATTAAAAATAAACTCAACTGGCTTTGTGAGTTTGCCTATAATCTCGGTATGTAATAATGTTTGGAAAACCTGAACAAATACTTCAGATAACAATACTAAAATAGGATCATACCCTAGCATGACAATTGGAATAGAAAATATAATTGGGAGAATAGCGTCTAAAGGCCCAAATCTATAAGCTACAGACATATTAAAATGCTCAGAACTGTGATGTACTGTATGTGTAGCCCAGCCAATTCCGATACGATGCATCATTCTATGTTCCCAATAATAAGCTAAATCTGCTAATAGAATACAACTGAAAATTGTAATCCAATTTAAAGATAAATGAGGAAAACTTAAATGTTCATAAACCCAAAAGTAAACTTTAGTTACTGCTAATATTCCTAAAATAATTTCTATTATTAAAAAGGCGCCAAAAGTTATAATATTAGCAATAGAGTCGAATACCAAATCCTTTGTTAAACGTTTTTGAAAACCATATCGAATAAGTTCCAATATAAAGAAAGGAAGAATGATATAAATTAAACTCAAGTCGTTTAGGACATAAAACCAATATTCTACATCAATCCATTGTAATTCTTTTGATAAAAACTCAATCATAATTTATAATTTTTTCCAAGTTTCTGTATCACCATAACCATAATAATCATAGCTTAGTTCAAAGGTTGTTTTGTTAATAATTTTAATCTCACAATCTACATCATATTTTTTGCCTTCATACATAATGTTATATGAGCCTTTTCCATTACTACCATCAAACTCTTGAATAATCAAAGCAATTTCGTTTGCTGCTTTTTCGCCATTACCGTTTTCATCTTGATACTCCCAAGTATAAGCATTTATAAGATTGTTTTCATTTATAAGGTTATATATAATTGAGCCTTTAAACTCTTCAGAATTATAAACCACTTTCCATTTGCCTGTGATATCTTTAACGGATAACGGTATTCTATTTTGAAGAGCACTTTTTTCTTCTATATTATTTTCAGATTTTAAAAGATTGGAATTAGTTTCAATTGATGAGGTTTGATTAGGAGATAAATAATTGAATAAATGCGCTCCTCCTGCTATAAAAATGATAATAGCCAAACTTCTAAATAATAGTATTGATGATTTCATTATTGTAATTTTTTACAAAAGTATTTAACCTTAAAACTCAATCTTTTGACTTAAATCAAAAAATAAGATAAAGAAGTTCAATTTTACTGATTGAAATTATAATCAATTTATTATTTTAACTTAATGAACCCATTTCTGACTTACATAAAGCAATATATTGATATTTCTCCTGAAATAGAAGTTGAGATGACTAATATAATGCGTAAAGAGAGTATCATAAAAGGAGAATTACTTTTAGAAGAAGGGAAAATCTGTAAAAGATTGTATTTTTTGTCAAAAGGGACGATACGAACTTATTTTTTTCAAAAAGGGAAAGATATTACGTATTGGATTTACCCTGAAAACACTATAGTTACTTCTTGGCATAGTTATTTATTGTGTAAACCATCTACAGAATATATTGAAGTGATTAATGATGCAATCGTCTATTCAATAACTTATGATCAATGGGAGGAACTTTATTTAAAATACCCAAGTTTAGAGCGTTTTGGAAGATTAGTTATGGAAGAAGTAGTAGCTTTAATTGATGATTTTTATAAAGGGTATTATTTGCTGTCTGCAAAAGAAAAATATGAATTATTGATTTCTGTTTTTCCAAATATTACTCAACGTGCAAACCTAGGTCATATAGCATCAATGCTAGGAATTAGTCAAGAAACCTTAAGTAGAATCAGAAGAGGTAAAAAGTAACTTATCTTCGCTAATTAATGTGTGTTATATTTTAATTTCATAAAGTTTATACTGCCCAGTCTTCCCTTTTAAAGTAGTACTAAAAGAATTGTGATTAGGGTATTTTTTATTGATTTTTTGATAAGCTTCTTCAGAGAGTAAAAGCTTAGTATCAAACTTTTTGTTTGCTGCTTCAATACGACTTGCATAATTTACATTGTCTCCTATTACAGCCAATTTTTTCATTGCACCAGTATCAAAAGGGCCTACAATAACATTTCCGTAGTGAATACCCGCTCGAATTCCGAATTGAATATTAAAATTTTCTTTAAGATATACATTAAATAATTCTAAATTTTTATGCATTCCTTCTATTGCATGTATGGCATCTAAAACAGAATTGCGACCTTCGTTATCTATACCAAAAACAGCCAAAATCCCATCACCAGCTACATCACTTATAATTCCTTTATTATCTTGAATAATCGTATTCATAATTCGATAATATCGATTTAATACATGTACAATATCGTATGGAGGAAATTTTTCTGCTAAAGCTGTATAGTTAATAATATCTATAAATACTATTGTTAGTTTTTGCTGGCTACCAAGAGCGATTTTTGAATCCTCAGAAAATTGTTCATTAATAATATCCATATCCAATTTATCTGCCACCATCCTTCGGATTGATACATCTCCTGTAATATGAGTTTGACAAGCTAAACGAATTTCTATAGGGAAATTTAACTTCTCTGCAATTTGTTGTTCTGCATTACTTCTTGAGCTGCAATTCTCTATTCCTTTAACGATACTTACTCTGCAAGTAGAACATTTTGCTTGTCCGCCACAAGCGTGTGCATGATTAATATGAGCTGCTAATGTAGCTTCAAGAATTGTGCTATTCTCATAACAATTAACCTCCTCTTGCTCTTTAAACAAGCTAATTTTATGTGACTTAGAGCTTTTCATTATTTTGTATTTATAGTATTAGAATTGCTATGCTAAACGTAACTGAGTGAATTAAAATTAACTGCTTTTTTTATTCTGTATATATTTCTCCTATCAAATATAATTTTGCTTGCCCGCAAATCTCAACTCTATCACCTAAAAGGTTACATTGTAAATATCCTTTACGCTCTGAAAGTTGAATTGCAGATAACTCTGTTTTACCAAGTTTATTTGCCCAATATGGAGTTAAGGTGGTATGAGCCGAACCAGTTACTGGATCTTCATCAATCCCTGATTGTGGTGCGAAAAACCTTGACACAAAGTCTACGTTATCTCCTTTTGCAGTGGCTATTAAACCTCTGCCATTAAGAGTTGAAATATGTTTTAGATCAGGCTTTAAATGTTTGACCTGATTTTCGTTTTCGAAAACTAAAACAAAATCCGTTTTGCCTTTTAAAGCTTGTATGGGTGCAATATCAAATCCACTTGTTAAATCTTTAGATAGATCTATATTTTCAATAGTATCTGTTGGAAAATTTAATGTTAAATAGTCATTTTTTTTAGTGACAGTTAGCTTTCCACTACGGGTAGAGTAAAAATTAATTAAGCCCTCTTTATAGTTTTCCAAATTAAATAAAACATATGCTGCTGCTAAAGTTGCATGTCCACATAGGTTAACTTCTACTTTTGGTGTAAACCATCTAATTTGATATTGATCGCCTTGTTTTACATAAAAAGCAGTTTCTGCTAGATTGTTTTCCATTGCAATTCTCTGTAATAGTTTATCACTTAACCATTCTTTAAGTGGACAAACTGCTGCTGGATTTCCTGAAAAAACCTTATCGGTAAAAGCATCTATTTGGTAAATTTTATAATTCATTTTTTGTTTAGTTTCTAATTCTTCAGTTCATGGGAGATTAAACATAATACAGAGAAGACATGTTCACTAGTGTATATACCTTAATTATTTATATATACTCTCAAAATTAGTAAATTAATTGCACACCTATCACTTAACGAACCCTTAAATATACGTAGCCTTACGTACAAAAAATAATTATTTATCTTTCTTAGAAATTCTTATACTTATGAAAATTATATTAATACTTTGTGTATTATTCATTTCCTTTAATTCATTTAGTCAAAAACTAAAAGAGTGTAAAGCTTCAAATAATATTGTTATATTATAATGGTACACTTACAAAGGAAGAGTATGAGTCAGATAAGAAAAAATACTAAACAAAAACTAACTATAAACATGAAACAACTATTAACAATAGCCCTATTATTTATTTCTTTAAACTGTATTAGTCAATCAAATGATTTCATTGGTAAATGGGTTGGTGAAGATAAAGGAGAAGTAGGATATATGAATTTTGACAAAGAGGGATTTATAACTTGTGAATTTGATGGACAAACAATTGGAGGAAAAGAATTTATTATGTCCAATCAGAAAGCTTCTATGGTATATGAAATAAATACTAATGCAAATCCTGTGAAAGTTGATTTTATAATTACATTTAAAGTTAATGGTGCTAAACAAAAGTTGATGTTCATAGCCAAGTTTAAAGATAAAAACACACTCGTTATGGCATCAGGATTCAATAGCGGAGTAAGACCAACCGAATTCACTGATGACAATTCAATTGTATTGACAAGAACTGAATAAACAAACAACTATGAAACAATTACTAACCTTATCACTTTTGCTTATTTCTCTAAACTGTATTAGTCAATCAAATGATTTTATTGGTAAGTGGGCTGTTGATGGTTTGGGAAGTGATGGAATTATAAGTTTTGATAAAGAGAAAAATGTTATTCTTTATCTTGAAGGACAAACTCTAGGAGGAGATGATTATCAAATAGAAGGAAAGAAAGCTTCTTTTACTTATGAAATAAATTATAAAACAAACCCAATTCAATTAGACTTTATATATACTTTATTAGAAACTGGTGAGCAGTATAGAATTTTGTTTTTGGCAAAATTTACTGGTAAAAATGATTTATTATTGGCTACTAGTTCCAATAATGTTCGCCCCATAGAGTTTAAAACTGAAAACACAATGATTTTAAAAAGAAAAGAATAATTAGTTAAGATGAAAAGGGAAAATAAAAGCGACCCGAAGATCGCTTATTTATATTAACGAACACAACAGACACAATGCCCTAAAGTAGGATGAGGATAGTCCCCTGAATCACAAATTCCATCTTCGACAAAATATGGAGAGATGCAATTTGAAGTAGATAATCCATCTCCACTAATAGATTGTTGTTCCGACTTGTTTAAAGCTTTGCCTAAGCTCAATAAATTTTTCATAATAAAAGTTTTGATAATTAAAACCGTGAACATTTAATGGCATTCACGATATCTGCCAATCCCTCGCGAAGAATAATATATCTAAAGTAGGAAATAACATATAAGTTTATATATAAGTAAATGTTAAAGCTGTAATTAAGTGAAAACTCTAAGAATTAATAATATAAGAAAAAGTATAATACAAATTATGGAAATTGCTCTTGATTGAGGGGATTCGAATAAACTATAAATCGGTATTATAAAAAGTGTCATTAAAATAAATAATAATTTATTCCAAATTTTTTTCATAATCCAAATATAATAAAACTGAAACCTGTAGTTAATCAATGTCATTTTTATCACCCTTCTCTTTTTTAAAAAGTGTTTCAGCAGGTATCCCAAATATCTTAACTCCTTTTGGAAAAAAGTAAGCCCATAAAAATAAAAGCGCAATTATAATAATTAAGATTAGAAATTTCATATAATAATTAGTATGAGAAAATGAATAAAAGTTACAAACCTATAAACTTGTAATATTTATAAAAATATTAAATGCACTTCAAAGCAAAGAAAGAAATACATGGCTCATGATTTGGAATACTAATCGAATTAATATTGGATACACAATAGAGAGACAAGTATTAAACTTGCTCTCTATTTATTAAATATATGATTTATTATTCTAAAATGCATCGCCCAACAAAACATACATATTGTATATCCTCAAATGGATCACCACATAAATTTACGGGACATTCACAATCTTCATTTGTGAAGCATTCACCATTTGGAGAGAACCCTCCATTAATAAATTTTTGTTCTGATTTATCTAGGACTTTACCTAAGTTCAATAAATTTTTCATAATAAAAAGTTTTAATAATTAAAACCGTGAACATTTAATGGCATTCACGATATCTGCCAATTCCTCGCGAGAATTATATCAAATGTAATGAATCAAAAAACATACGTAGTTCTACGTATATAGCAATAGAAATGAAACTATTTTTTCAAGGTTATAGTTTAAAATTCCATTTATATTTTGGGTGAATTACGAAGAAAATTAATCCAACTAATTTCTCCCATCTAATTCCTTTTTTATTTTTTTCATTTTTCCATAATTCAAAGGAATAAACACACCCAATGCGGGAGGAATTATAAGTAAAGCTGTAAAAATACTGTCTTTTTCTTTTGTCACCAATCCGTATGTACAAACAATAAGTAGTAAAGACATAATGCTTATCAATGCTGCACTAATAAGTTTTAATGCTTTTAATTCTCCATTTAATTCTCCAGTAGATTTATCTTTTAAGGCCATATTTATTTTCTGTTTTATTTGGTTTTTATATTGATTATATCGAATTATAACATTCTTAGACGTGTATTAAATGTATTTGTTACTTTATTTTATAGTGTTAATTATTCCTTGATAGCAAGAATGACATTTACTCATTAAAAAATACCACTCCCTAATTTAAAAATAGCAGTTCCCTAATTAGCTGTTTTAATAGCATTTTGTAGTATTTAATATTAATCCATAATTTAAAAACAAAAATGTAAATGAAACAACACAAACCTATTTTAAGTGCTTTCTTAATATTATTTCTATTATTAGTAAGTTGTACACAAGATGATGCGCCTCTAGAAATTATTCAGGAAGAACAAGAAATTTTTCAAACCACCAACCCCGAAGATATTTTAAATTTATTTCAACCAAGTAATACAGAAGGAGAACTTACTTTTTCTGTTTTCGGAGGTGAAAATAGCAATTCTGCTTTCGTTGTCCCTGATTTGGAGAATGTAAGGCAAGAGCAATTACGGAACAGTAATGCTTTTATGACAGTTATACCTGCTACTATTCCATCTGCTCCATCAAATGTTTATAGTCGTGTGTTAGCACTTAACGCTAATGATGAAATGCATACAGCAGTATTAAGTATGGTTCGTGATGATAGCAATCAAGACAACGGGTTTAATGGATATTATTTCTTGCATAGTTTAGAAGGTAATCTTATTCATTTGTATAAGGTTGAAAGTGGAGTTATTGTAAAAAGATTAGCAGATACAAATACTAATCAAGTTGCTCAAACAACTAGTCAGGAAATAGAATTAATTGAAAACAAACCGCTAATAGCAACTAGTACAGGAGCTAATTGTGTATGTTCAATAGATAATTTTAGTTGTTGTGAATTCATAACTGAAGTATATCTTACAGGTGGTGGTGGTTCTCCAAATACCATTACCCCTATTGAGATATTTGAACCGTCTAATTTACCTGATTATGACCCAAATAATGATTCTGAACCTATTACTTATCTTACTGGAGGCGGTGGAAGTGGAGGCTCAAATGGTGATGGTAATGACAATAATACTTGTGGACCAAATGCATATTTTGATACAGTAGCTAATGAATGTAAACCAGCAATAAACTTGTTAGATTTGCTATTTGAAATTGATGTAAGCGATCTTACAGGTAAAGAAAAATGTGCTTACGATTTATTAGCACAAACTAACGGAAATCTATTTAATGAAACTATTGGATTATTTGGAATACCTGGAGCCAAATACAATTTAAAATTTACTTATGGTTCATGTAATACTGGTGGTGAAGCCTGCACAAATACCGATGATTTAGCAAATAATAATTTAACAATTAAAATTGCTGATAAAGGGCTATCTGTTTTAGAGCAAGCAGCAAATATTTTGCACGAAGGCATACACGCAGAGATTTATAGATATGTGAAAGAAAATGGTGGTAGTGTAGACCCTAATGATAGAATTAATTTATATAATAAATATAATCAATATAACGTTCAAAATGGATCATATACTAACACATCAGTGGCGCAACACCAACATATGGCTGACAGATTTGTTTACCCTATTGCAAGAGCTATAAGAGAATTAGATGGATTAAGACTTCCAGTTGAAGATTATTTACCGTTCGCTTGGGCTGGTTTAGAACCATATGGTGTAGATGGATATTTTGATGAAAATATCAATTTTGTTCATTTTGTAAATGAAGGAATAGAAATTAAAATAAAAAAAATAGTAGATGAAACGATGGTTGGTAATGATTGTGTTAATTAAGAGAAATGTGAAGATATTTTCTTTCCTTTTTTTAATATTTATTCAATCGTGTTATAATGACACTAAAACTCAAGAAATTAATTTTGAAGTAAATACTGACGATTATGAAATAATTAGTAAAGTAATCGATAATGTTGGCATTCGTATAAGCCCTAGAAATTTATCTCCAATTTCTGCTAAAGGAAGGTATTCCACAAAAGATTCTTTAGAAGCTAATAAAAAAATGATTGATTTTGTAAATAAATTTAGAACGATTGCTATAGATACTAGCTTATTGTATTTTATTCCTGAATATGAAATTATAACAGAAAGATATAAGACTAATAATTTTAATAATCTTAAATTAATTGATTCTATAAACAAGGTCAACCCTATTGATATTAGTTACATTAAATTAAAAAAAGTAAAACAATCAATATATTTTGACTCTATAACGTATTTTAATTCTTCAAAACATTTAAAAAATGGTAGGTATAGCAATTATATAGATATTGATTATAGGTTTAATTTTTCAAATATTGTTTATAATGAAGTAAAAAATAAAGCTGCCATTCGCTGTCACTACAGGTATAAAGATCGTTATCCAGAAGGGGGTATACTTTTTTTAGAAAAAGTTAATAATGAGTGGATCATTGTAGATGAACATTGGTTTATGCCTTTTTAAAATATGCTGAAATACATACTAAAAATAATCCTAATATTAATTGTGTTTAGTTGTAAGGCACAAGATCAAACTGTTAAAAAAGACACTCTTTTTTTTGAATTACAAAAAGATTACATTATCAAAGGGGAGCATTTTTCAAATGAAAATAAGTATTTTATTAAAGATGGAGCAAAGAATAATGGAGAAGTCCTTTTTTTTAAGCAACAAAATATAAAATACCAGATACCAGTAAGTAAGAACAGGATTAAAAGCCTTAAAGAATATATCAGAAGTAACTCTAAGATATATAATAATGGTAATATCTCATGCTACTATGCTTTAAATGAATTTGAAAATCATGCAATCTTTTTTGTGGATATGAAAAATTTAAATAATCCAGCATTTATTGAGGTTGCTGTTGCTTCTGAAATAGAATAAAGATTATGACCGTTAATAACTGTCCAACAGATTAAGAGGCTATGAAATATATAATTGCTTTACTAATAATATTAACTACGATTACTCTTAATGCACAGGATCAAACGGTTAAAAAAGATACGCTGTTTTTTAAGATTGAAGAAAATTATTTAGTAAAGGGTAATGAGCTTTACGACAAGAATCATTACTATTTTAAAAAAGATAAAATGAAATCAGAGGGAGGAGGTGCTTTTTCGTTTGAAATACTGGAAGAAAAATATAAAGAAGTAAAATCTCTTAAATCCTTTATTGAAAAAGGAGATAAATATGGATTAGAATCAGCATCTGAAAGATATAAATTACTTGCAGAATTAGCGAAGTATGAAGTCTTTTTTGTCAAAGAAAAACATTGTATTTGTGATGACTATGTATATTATGATTAAGTAAATAATAATACATTTTATAATAAAAATCGTCATATGATTGGTAAAAAGCACCATTGTTAATTTTAGATTTATCTACTCCTACTGTTCTAAAACGTAAATCTGTTGCAAAGAAATAATCTACTAAGTCTAAGTAAAATCGAAGTTTAGATTTAGATACTTTTGACCATTTAATTTCAGCATAGAAATTATGTTTTTTTTTAAGTTCACTTATGTTTTTTGTGTGTAACTTAACTTGATTATAAGCTGAACTTACTGATCCTAAAAACATAAATGATTTATGATCATTTTCTAAATGACAACTTTCATCACAGTATATATTAAATGTTTTATTCATTCTAAGGTCTTATAATTAAGTTAGGGTCTAATCACATTTCTTACTACCTAAGGCCTTTATGTTGGCTATAACAGTATTAAAAGCTGGATATGATATTACACCATTTACAACATTAGAAGTTAAATTATTTGCAACTGCCCATGTAGTAAATTCAGTGGTTTGCTCTAACCCAACCCAACTGATATATTCAGATGTTTTTTCTTTCCAATCTGTCCCAAACTCATCTTGCATACTCGAAATTAAAAAAGGATTTTCGTTAGCCCAGTCATTTTCTTCTAAAATTAAATTTTCGATTTGTGATTTGTAGCTCATAACATTAAAACTAGCTGTGTTAAATAAAGAATGTGTCCATTGCAAACTTGTAGGGTTAGCCTGATTATATACACAAATTAACGCAGCGAATCTATGTTTTACTGATAAAGGGCTCAATAGTAAATTAATAGCATAGTTGCCACAATCTACATTAAGTTGAGGATCTCCATTAGGTAGAAACACTATAAGACCCAATTCATCCAATGTTCTCATTAACATAACATGTGTCAATTCATGAGCCAATGTTACCATTCTTGCTAAATTTGAAGAATTTTCAATTGCATGACTAGTTGTTATTGTATAAAAGTCAAATCCACTACTAAAGTTGTTTGCTTCATGCCCTTTTGTAATTCCCCAGTCCTGACCTGGAGTAATCCCAACTTTATATTGTAAAATATCAGTTGGATCGCTTCTAAAAAGACTAAGCAATTGTTCATAGAAATTATTATCAGATATGTCATTTGCTAATTTATCATGAATACATTTAGTTTTTGTATTGACAAAACTTTGATGATTCGTAAAAATTTCAAAGTCCTCAACTGGCGTACATTCTCCATTTCCACCTATTATGCCCACATCTCCAATATCGTTTCCAAAACCAGGTAATGTTTTAGATGGTATACAAGGGTTTGCAGGTAATGGGCTAGTATTTACAGAACCGTTGCCACCACCACTGCCGCCGCTTAATGGTGTTGGATTATCATTATCACTCAATGTAACATCAACACAGGTTGTAGTACAACCAACATAAGAAAATGCCATTGAATCGGGATATTTTGGAATAAAATCACATTGTGGATCATTTACTTCATGCAGACCACTAGCACACGGTACATTAATTGTTGAACAGGTAACACTACATGTTGAACCTCCAGCAGATGTAGTATATGAATCAAAAGTACCTTTATTTAAAGGTGTTATTATAGTTTCAGCTTTTTCTGTTAATAATTCACCTCTAGCTAGTGATAAATATTGTTCTGCAGTAACATCATATTGAACTAAGTATTCATCATAAAAATTACTTTCAATATTATAGTGTAGTACAATGTTTTCGATATAATATTTTGGTTTCTCTCTAATAACTGTAAAAGTATACGTGTGAGTATTTGCATAAGTCATGTACAACACATTATCATACAATACTTCTACTCCTTTTGGTTCTGTGTTCTCATTTTGAATATTTAATCCAGAAACATAACTCTCTTGCATTTGTCCAATAGAAGATTTTAAATCATCCATCTTAGATTGTATTTGAGAGTAATGAGGGATTTTTTCAAACGACATCAAAGTACTTGAAATTTCACTTTTAAATTCTGATTGTTCAGGAATAATCTCTAACTGATCATCTTCTGCTTGACAACTTACTATTACTAGTAAAATAGCTAATAACTTTTTGTACGTTTTTAATAAAGATTTCATTGAATATGTATTTGTTGGTTAATTTTGAATCAATATTCATTTATAAAGCTACGTAGGGATAACTTGTTTTATTCTGTTCTATTTAAGACAGCTGTATTGTCATTATTAAATTCTGTTGGTCTTATGGTATTAAATGTTGTTGCCAATAATAGAGTGTTTTTATCTCTGAATTTGGCTATACACAACATTTTATGTTTTTCATCAGAGTTTTTTACAGAAAGTATAAAATCAATTTGAATTGGGGTCGTTTTAGTATTTATTTCATAAGTAAAAGAAGCTTTTGTATTTCTAAAATCAAACTCTTTACCACCAATTTTTTGACCCTTAGATTCTAATAGAACATACCCTTCTTTATCAAAATTAAGATGCCCTATTCTTCCATTATCATTCCCTTTTCATTTTCCAATAAAATCATTAGTCTGACTAAAACAATTAAGTGTAATAAATAGTAGGGTAATTATTGTTAGGTTTTTCATTTAGTCTTTATTTAATATTTTCTTCTTTTCAGTTTCGTATTCTTCTTTTGTCAAAGTTCCGTTATCTAATAGCTCTTTTAATTTTGCTAATTGATCATACTTATCAGATTTTACAACTATACCATTTGTTTTCTCTTTACATGGCTTAATTTCACACGTTTCTATTGCTCCTTCTATATCTAAAATATAATTTGTTATGTTTCCACCTCCAATAGTAAACATAACTCCTCTGAAGTTTCTGCCGTTGTATCTTCTAATTCGTTTTAATTTAAACCTTAATCCCCTATTAGCAGCAGGTAATCTATTGGCTTCTGTATCTAAAGAGATTGCCCATCCTCCAATATTAGCGTGAACAAATTTTCCATTTGTATCAGAACCTTTGTTTAACTCATAGAATTCACCAACTTTATAAGTAACACCATTACTTGCTAGATAGCTTTTTTTAGATGGTTTTTCTTTACTAGTCTTTCTTGCTTCTAATTCTTGTTGCCTCTCTTCTTTAGTCTTTTTTTGGGAAAATGAATTGAATGAAATTAATACAATAAGCAGAATAGTAATTTGTTTCATAGAATATAATTTCCATGAAAGATATATAAACTATTTATATACGTAACTCTACGTATAAAAAAGTTATTTATAGGTTTTATATTTATAACACTTACTATAATTGACTTCTTAATTCTTTTGTTGCCATTATTAATAAAGGATTATAATTTCAGTTCACTTGGTTCATTAGGTGATACAGTGGGTGGTTTTTTAAACCCAATCATTGCTATCTCTGCTGCTATGTTAACTTTTTTAGCATTTTACATACAGTATCAAGCTAATATTCAAGTACAAAAACAATTTTTGAAGCAGCAATATGATGATTCAATTAATTTTGAATACAATAAATTAAAAGAAAGAATTTACTTAATTATAAATGAGGTAGATAATTTCAATGTAGCTTTTCATGAAGGTAAATTAATTTCTAAGTTAAATGAAATACCAAAAACAGGAGGGAAAAAGTATAATTTCAGCGGAGTACAAGGATTAAATCTTTTCTTAATAGAGTATTTTAGAGATAAAAAAGAAAAAGAAAAAAATAAAGATTTTAAATTTGATGACTCATTTCACTCAGTAGCATTAAATATTAATAACTTATTAATTCTATTCTATAATGCCCATATTACCATTATGGATTCTTCACTTAAAGAACCCTATCATAATG
The DNA here is from genome assembly GCA_003443635.1 of Flavobacteriaceae bacterium. Taxonomy (NCBI): domain Bacteria; kingdom Pseudomonadati; phylum Bacteroidota; class Flavobacteriia; order Flavobacteriales; family Flavobacteriaceae; species Flavobacteriaceae bacterium. Next base: position 1,710,771 of record CP031964.1, read on the forward strand.
AGCTTATTGAGTTATTGGCATATGTTTATTATTTTAAGATTGGTTTTTTAGTTGAGCATTATATCAAAAATGATCCATCAGGCAAATTATTTGAACAAATTATTGTGCTTAAAAACTATTATTCTACAGAACCTGAAAAATAAAGAATTGTCAACGATAATGTCAACTAAAAAATAAAACCCTTGTAAATCAAAAAATTACAAGGGTTTTTGCGGAGAATGAGGTTCGGCTTTAATGAAACTCAATAATACCAAATGAAACTGTTTATGCTCTAAAACCCTTTAAACATCAACACTTCATTCTCATTTGGGTTAAGTAGTGTTTAATAATCAAATAGTTAAAACTATATTAAGTTTCATTAATGTGGGGAACAGGTGGGGATGAAAAAGTTTGTTTTTCTCAATTATTTTTTATATCTTTGCTTTTATAAAGCAAAAGTCCAAAAAAATTAGAGATTTTTGCAATTGTTTTTTAATATTCTGAATCTATAGAGTTTGCTTTTTTAGCAAACACCAACCTGCGAGACAAAACTCGTAAGGTGGTTCAATGATTCGGCATTCAATGCAAGGCTAATAAGCTAAACAAATGAGTAGATTCCTATCTACAATCATTCATAGAAAAGTTTACACAGACCTTGCTTTTCAAAAACAATTTGAACAAGTGTTAATTTTAAACTTAATGTATTATGAATGTCAAATTTTTTATTCGAAAAAGTCCTAAGCAAGGCAAAAGTACAATACACGTTCGTGTTCGTATAGGTAGGGGTATAGATTTATCTATGGCAACTAAAGAATCCGTGTTTATTGAGGATTGGGATTCAACAGCTCAATGCCTAGTAGAAACTTACAACTATACTAAAAATGGAAAAACTGTTTCTAAGAGAGATGCAGCAACAAAAATTAAAATCCACGAGAACAAAAAAGTAAACTATAGGCTGTATGAGTTAAAGCGTAGTATTGAGGAAAGCTATAAATCTGGTGATGAGACAATTAATAGCAAATGGTTAAAAACAATCATTTATCCAGAATTAGATAAAGATAATACTTCTGACACCTGTTTTCTAAGCTACTGTGATACTTTCCTTATTCAAAAAGGGAATAACATTAGTGAAGCATATAAAACTAAAGTAAACAGTATTAAAGCCATCTTAGAGCGTTATATGGCGAAAAGAAAGATTAAGCAACTAAACTTACAGGACATTGATACAGGCTTTAAAATAGACTTTGAGGAGTATTGTATAGAGACAGAAAAGTATTCCTTGAACTACTTCGAAAGAAACTTTAAGTTTATCAAGACTATCTTATTTCACGCTCAACAGAATGGGCATCAGATTTTTTCTGGATTAAGCAGAATCAAATGTAAGACAGAGAAAACTACGTTTGAAATATTAACTCAGGAAGAATTAGACATGATAGAGCAGGAAACTTTTTCGGATGAACATTTAGAGACAGCTAAAGACTGGCTTTTAATTTCCTGTTATTGTGGTCAGAGAGTTTCTGATTTTATGAATTTTGACGTGAATAGAATTACTGAAAAGTTTATTAATGGAGAGAAACGTTTCTTCATAGAGTTCACACAAGAAAAAACAGGAAAGCAACTTCTACTTCCGTTACATTCAAAGATTGTGGATATTCTCAAAAAAAGAGACTGGTCTTTTCCGAGAAAAATGTCTTCTGTTAAATATAACCTTCACATCAAAAAAGTTTGTGAATATGTTGGTATTGACCAGTTAGTGAAAGGTTCATTAGCAGTTAAGGAAACCCAGTCTGAACAAATTAAGAAGAGGAAGAAAAATAATCGGAGAAAAGTTGTTGATTATTACCCAAAGTATAAGCTCATTTCTTCGCACGTGGGACGCCGAACCTTTAGTTCGTTAAACTTTGGTAAAATACCTACGCCGCTATTAATGGTGGCTACAGGACATTCTACACCACAAATGTTAATGAAGTATATAGGTAAAATAGATGAACAACAATCTTTAGCATTAGCAGAGTATTTATAACATAAAAATTTAATATATGAGTGAGATAACTATCATTAACCCAAACGATTTGAGAACAATAGTATCAGATGTTGTAGAAGAAAAATTAATCGCATTTGCAAACTGGTTTGAAGCAAAGCTAATCCAAGAGGAAAGACCGTTAACTGCAAAAGAAGCCATGAAATATTTAAGTATGTCTAGAGCAACTTTTTATCGTTATGTAGATAAAGGGGTTATCCCTAAAAGAATGCTTGATACAAAGGTTTACTATTATAAATCAGACCTTGATAATGCAATATTGAAAGTAAACTAAATTATTAACTACAGAATCCTTAGAGTTTTCTATTTGATAGAAACGGCAACCGAGTTGAAAAACCACGGTGCTTCACGGGTTTAATCCCAGATTCGGAACTTTAAATAGTTCAAAAATATTCAAAGAGTATTGCTCTAAGGGTTTTTAATGCAGAAAAATTATGATTGTATTTAAAAACATTAGAAGTCCAAAAGTTTCAGATAAAAATATAACAAGAAAGAAAGTTGTCCAACTTTTTAAAGTTAGTCCTCAAACTATCAACAACTTGAAGTATAGAGGAGTGATAAATGCCTATGGTATGCCAGAAAGCGACAAGGTATACTTTAAAAGAAGTGAGCTTGAACAGGCAATGATTAAAATAAACTAACCATTGCCATGAGAATAGATACAAAACATGGTAGGTTCTATGTAAATCTACCAAGCAAACTATTTAACAAGATTGAAGAGATTGCACAGGCGTATGAAGATATTGATTTAGGAATGTTAGGGCTACTGTTACACTTTATTATAACAGGTAAGTTCAATGACAAAAACTTAGAAAATGGTGCTGAATGGGTGGCTCTAAACAGCGAGATACTAAGAAAGTATGACTACTTAGAATTTAAAACTAAAACCCATCTCGAAGTTATGGTCAAAGAAAAAATACTGGATTTCAAAGACTATTATATAACAAGAACTCGTTCCAGAAAAAAGAGCAAAAGTAGAACCTATAAAATTAAAGATGTGTATTTTGAAAAAGTCTCTATTCCTTATTGTTTTAGTAGCCCTAAGCTGGTCGGAAAAGTATCTAAATATCACACTCAAAGAAGAGTAATAGCGGAGTACAGATGTGAGCATCTTACCAAGTGGTTACAACATGATGGGTTTACCATTAATACAGTGAAAGCAAAAGCATATGTCGAAAGCAAATATGTAGATAAAGATGATGATTATAAAAGAGAAAAACGTATACAAGCAATCGACAATTTCGACTCGTATCAAACAGCCTACTCTCGTGAGGGCAAAGACGATAGACTTCATAGCTATTTTGTTAGGTTGCCATCAGATTTAAAGCAGTTTGTACGGTTCGAGGGTCAAACATTAAAAGAGGTTGATATAACAAGTTCTCAACCATTCATCTTTAGCTATATATTAGATACTATAAAGCAAGAATATTTTATAGAAATAGATAGATATAAATCAATTTCATACAGGAGGTTTAGTAATAGATTATATAAAAGATTTAATAGTCTAATTAATGTATATAATGATAAAGATTTTATGTTAGATATTAGAAATATTTGTAATAGTATCACTATAATGTTGCAAGAATCTCCTAAACCTATTGATTTTACTGAAATTTCTTCCTTCATTTCTTTGATTAGGTCTGGTAAGATTTATGAATTTGTAGGAGAAGAATTGCTAAAGAAAGGGTCAATATTCTTTATAAAAGACAAGTTCTGGGTTCGGCTTTTTGACAAGGAAATTAATCGAACAATTTTGTATGACTTTGAAACTTTACGAGATTGTGCTAAAAAAGTAACCATCAATGCACTATATGGCTCTCCAAATCATAAAGGAGTTAAAGCTATAGAGCACTTCAAAGAACTATTTCCTGAGGTTGCAGTATTTCTTTCTGCAATGAAGAGTAATGACAAGGCTGATTTACCAATTCTAATGCAGCGTATTGAGTCAAAATGTGTTCTAGACTGTTTTGCTAAAAAGATTTCTAAAAAGCATCCTAAAATGCTTCTTATTTCTCGTCATGACAGCTTAATTACTACAGAAGACAACTTTGAAATCATGAATAAAGAGTTTGAAATATTGCTTAATGATTATTTTAAGATAAAAGTTAAACTAGGAGAAGAGGCTTGGGCTGATTAAATCAGTCCAACTCTTTTTCTCATAAAATCTGGACTAACATTTTGGTCGAGATAATACGTAAGATTATTATCCTCACCTAAAACCGAACGAGTATCTGTACCTATAATCATTTCCATTTCATTTTTGTAGATTGTGCATTCGGATGAACCAACAAATTTTATTTTTGGTAACGCTTCTGGTTTAATCGCAACATTCATTCCTTCTCCTGCTAATCTAACACTTGGATACATAACACCATCATATTTCTCACAAGCTAATTCTGAAAAAACAGCAGACACCATATAATCAAAATCATCTTTTATGGTTTCCTTTGCAAAAATATCCCCTATAAACTCAGAAATAGCTAGCGACCTACTTTTTAATTCGTCATTACTTAAGATGTCCTTATATTTTTCCTGTAGCTCAGTGATTAATTTAGGAGTTCGCTCAAATTTTTTGTGGTGTATTATTGAAACTAGATTAATATCATCTAATACATCCCAACGAGAAAAAGTGATTTTTTTCTCTCCGACACTGCTATTATCACTCAAAAAAGTATCAGAATGAGCTAATTCACCAAACACAGTAATTCGTTCAATTATTCTTTCGTCCACTCCAATCCCTTCTGGTACAATAGCCCCATAAAACATTGATTTATTTGGTGTACTTGCTCTTTGGTATGTAGTATTAAATTCCTCTGGTTTAAATGATAATTTTGAGGTGTTATCAAAAACTTCATTTCCATTATTTAAACGCCCTCGTATTATTTTTTTTCCTTTATGTAGGGTTGTTAATAGTACCCCGAACTTATCTAATTCCCTTAATAATTCTTTCAATTTATCGTAAGGATATTTCCTTAAGTCTAATTGGTCTATATTGTTTAATATATCGTTATAATCTTTCATGTTTTACTCATTTAATCGCTTATAAACCTTCTTCAACATATAGTTCCGTACAATCTTTCCAAAATCCTTATCATCCATCATTTTTGAAAAGATATCTTGATTTTGCTCCATCCTTCCAATAAGCTTATCCATAAAAGCATCTTCAAAACCAAATTTAAAGTTGTCTAACGTATTATTTTGGGCTTGCTCGGTTAGTTTGTCATCAGCTACCAATTCTTCTTCTATCTGGTCAAAAAATAGTTTGTCTGCTTCTGTAAACTCTGTTCCAAATTTTGTGTTTATTACACTTATGATTTCAGACAAAGCTTCCTTTTCTTCTTTTGTAACTCTTATTCCAGATTCTGAAATACCATCAAGTCCATACTCACCTTGACTCTCTAATGCTAAATTCTGTTCCGTTATCTTCTGAAGTCTGTAGTATTCTAAAGAAACTTCATCTCCTAACTTAAATCTATCTCTTTGATTTTTCCTTGGAAGCTTCTTTAATAAAAATCTACTATAGGTGAAGAGCTTCTCTAAATCAACATCTGTAAAGGGCATTATTTGGGTCAGAAAAGAATAGGTTCTGGTAAAAGATTGTAAAGCATGTTTAAAGTTGTCTTGAGTAGTTTCTGTCCCAATTACATCTTCTTTTGAGTTCTCTTCAGGAAGTTGCTTAAAACGTTCTACAGCAGGGTCTATATAAGCATTTAGTTTGGCTTGCTGCTTAACATTCAAAGCATTCAATGAATTAAAATAAACATTGCAAAAATTATCAACTTCTGATTGCCAAATTATTTGAGCCTTCTCAATCTCGTTCTTCAAGTCATAAAGATGGTTAGGGTCTGTATTTGACTCTATAGTTGTCAACTCATAATATGGCTGAAAAGAGCTTATTATGTCTTCAACTTCATTTGTGAAGTCTAAAATAAAGGTATCTTCCTTTCCTGCATGCATTCTGTTCAATCTGGAAAGTGTTTGAACACATTTAACACCAGACAGTTTTTTATCAACATACATGGTATGTAATAAAGGTTGGTCAAACCCTGTTTGATATTTATCCGCTACCAAAAGCAGTTGGTATTCATTTGTTGCAAACTTTTTAGGAAGCTCTTTTTCTTTAAAGCCATTAAGTTCAACTTCGGTTACACCTTCAGGATAAGATTCATAGATAACTTTTCCAGAAAAAGCTACAATGGTTTTAATATCTGAATAACCTTTGCTTTTAATATATTTATCAAACTCCTCCTTATATCTTACGGCATGAAGTCTAGAACCAGTGACTAACATAGCTTTTGCTTTCCCACCAATCTTTTTAGAAACAACTTGTCTAAAATGTTCAACAATAACTTCCGTCTTTTGGGCAAGATTATGTGGATGTAATGATAAAAAACGACCAATTGCTCTTGAAGCTTGTTTCTTGTTTACCTTTGGGTCTTCTTCTATCTCTTTAGAAAGTCTAAAATAGGTCTTATAAGTGGTGTAGTTTTGAAGCACATCTAAAATAAACCCTTCTTCAATGGCTTGTTTCATGCTATATAGATGAAACGGTTTTGGTTTATCATCTACATCAGGTGTTCCGAAAACCTCAACAGTTTTAGCTTTTGGAGTAGCAGTAAAAGCAAAGAAACTTAAATTGTCTTGTTTGCCTCTTGCCTCCATAGATTTTCTAATTGCATCTTCCGCATCATCATCCAATCCAGAGTCTAACTCAAGTTCTTCAGCTTCTTCTAATGTCTTAGCAGAAAGAACCTCTTTCATTTTCTTTGTAGCTTCACCACCTTGAGATGAATGAGCTTCATCTATAATGACAGCATATTTACTGGTTGGTAGCTCTCCAATTTTATCAAGTACAAAAGGAAATTTCTGAAGTGTTGTAATAATAATATTTGAGCCTGCCTCAAGGGCATCAGCTAATTGTTGTGAATTTTTGTCAATCTTTTGAACAACTCCTTGTTTATGCTCAAATTGATAGATTGTATTTTGTAGTTGACTATCAAGTACCTTACGGTCAGTAATGACTATTACAGAATCAAATATTCGTTCGTTATTAGAATTATGTAGACTTGATAAACGATAGGATAACCAAGCTATAGAGTTTGATTTACCTGAACCTGCTGAATGCTGAATTAGGTAGTTTTTACCAGCTCCATTATCCTTAGCATTTTGAGTTAAGTTTCTAACAACATCCAATTGATGATAACGAGGAAAAATCATGGTTTCCTTTTTCTTTTTAATACCATCTAATTCATATTCTTCAACATTAAGGTGCAAAAATTTACCAATAATGTCCATGAAACTATCTTTAGCCCAAACATACTCCCAAAGATATTCAGTTCTATAACCTTCTTTGTTCGGTGGATTTCCAGCTCCGTTATTATGACCTAAATTGAATGGAAGGTATCTTGTTGCTTTACCACTAAGCCTTGTAGTCATGTAACATTCATCTGTGTCCACAGCAAAATGAACTAAAGCTCTCTTTTTAAAGGCAAAAATGGGTTCAGTTGGTTCTCTGTCAAAAACATATTGCTTTTTAGCATTAGATACATTTTGTCCTGAAAACTGATTTTTAAGCTCTATAGTTGCTATTACTAGACCATTTAAGCTTAATACCATATCCAAAGAATTATTACCGTTACGCTCATAATAAAGCTGTCTGGTAACACTTAAATGATTCTTGCTGTATAATAACTTATCATCTTCGTTAAGTGTTGTCTCAGGCTTAAAATAGCCCATTTTAAATTTAACACCATAATCCGTAAATCCATTTCTAACAACATCAAGAGTTCCTCTTAAATCCAATTCTCGTATTAAGCGTTGAACAACTTTGGTTTCTACATCCTCCTTATGGATATTACTTAATTTATCCCAAGCTTTAGGTTGGGAGTCTTTAAGGAAGTTAGTTATATATGTTGGAAATAATCCTAATTGAGCATCAAAGTCTTGAGACAGTCCTTTAACATAGCCTCCATCTTCCAATAAGGATGTCTCAATTGCTTCTTCAAATGTTAACTCTGTATGTATACCTTTAGCCATAATATTATTTTCTTCTTTTATTTAGTTCCAAAAGAATCATTTCACATTTTTCATCCAATTCTTGTAACGTTGGAACTAACTCCATTGCACCATCTTCTTGTAGCCATCTCTGTGGATTACTCCAAAACCTACTTTTGTCTCTTAATCTTCCTGCTAATTCTTTGTCAATTTTTATCATGGAAGTAAATGCTTGCAGCCACAACTCGGATAACTCTTGATTAGGAGTATAATTTCTATTAGATTGAGTTAAATAAGTCTCTGTTGCGTTGATGGCTCTTTGCAAAGAAGATATTGCAATTATCTTATGCTCTATTCGAGTTCCCTTTTTTGGTAAAACTCTATCGGCTATAGAGTTGGCTGTTCTTACTCCAGAAAAAATAGTGGTTAAATCAATCATTGCTTAAATATTCTTTAATGTTAAACTTGGAAAATTTAGCAGAAGAGGGAAGGTATAGAGGATGTCTTGGATGATTGTACTTTGTTAATTCGTGTAAATAAATCCAGTTCTTATCATAGCCAATGGCTTCAGCCAAATCCTTTAAACAATCTTTTAAGTACGTTCTTCTATCTATTTCTGTTCCCCAAGCAGCACAAATGTCAAAGTTCTCATGTTCCTTGATAAATTGTTTAACCTGTTCAATGTGTTCTTGGTGTATTTTAGTATTAATCTCAAGGTGCATATCCTTTGGGTTTGTTGCTCTTTGAGGGTATACATTAAGCATCAACCAACCATCATAACCATTATTGAAAGCGAAATTCTCAACTCTTGCAACTGTTCTATCTAAATCATCAGGTCTAGCAGTACTCGGATTAATTCCAACAAAGAATAACATTTTACTACCGAGCTTACCAAGTGTATATCTAGCAGAATTATCTTCATTAGTTATGTATGTCCATTTAATCATTAGACTCAAGCTTTAAGAAGTAGTATTTATTAATCTGAACCCAATTAAAGCAATAGCTTTTAGTTAAGGCAATATTGACATCGTAACCGCCAATTGGAGTACCCTTTATAGTCTCTGCTTCAACAAAAGTCCCCTCTGAAATATCATAATCCCATTTCTTTCCTCTTTTAGTTTCAGGAAAAACTAATCCTCTAAAATCGGTCATCACTAAACTAATACCATTAGTATATTTGGTGGTTTTAGAATAGCTTTCCAATAACTCCAAATCCTGATAAACATCCTTCATAAAAATATCAGAAGCTCCACGTTTGCCACCACTGGAAGCATACTCTTTATAACATTTCATTTCGATAGGTAGATACAGTTCAATTTCGCCTTTAGTTATTTGGATAACTATATCACATTCTCTTAAACGACCGTTTACATGAATGGCTGTTTCCAGTTCAAGTTCTACTGTTTCATCATCATTGTAAATAGTTAAATCCAGTGCATTTTTTAAGATATAAGCAAACTGCAATTGCATAGAAGCTTCTTTGTTAACAGCAATAAGACCTGAGCCGACCTTTGCTGAAAAGCTTTCCCAGCAAATGCCAACCATGTTTCTTACCCTATTAACTATCTGTTCCATTATATTGCATCAATTATTTTAGCCAGAAAATTAAACTCCTCTGTCAAAGGGGAGTAAGCTTCTTCAAATTCGTCAACTTTTAAATAAACCTCTTGTTCATTCTTATCAATATTATTGCGTCTATCAATAATTATTTCCTGTCCATCCCAATTAGTTTCATATCGAGTATTCCCAGTCAATTCCCAGTCAAACTGTTCACTTTCTTTAGCTTCGTGTAGTTCTGTGAATAATTCTATAATCTCTTCAAATTTCATGTGATAATAAGTGTTAATCAATCTTCAATTTTTCAAATAATATCCTATTTCTTTTTTTAGCATCATCTAAAACCTTTTCAAAAGGTAACACTTCAAAATATGCCGAATAATATTTGCTCTTTACCTTAAAGTAACCCTTACCATCTGGTGTTTTTTCAAACTCTCTTCTTTTTAATATCTTTTCTAATGAAGGCGTTACATCACAAACAATATAAATGTAGAAAGGGGTGTGTTCATTAACCTCTACAAAACGCCCATTCCTTCCTTTTACTTTTCCTTCAAGAAGATTATCAATATATTTTTCAGATTGCTCTATAGGGTTTTTATCTTCATCATAATCCTTATAATCATCCCTCATAGGTTTTTTGAACTCAACTATGGTAAATGAGTTGTGTGGAGAGCTTTTAGAATCAGAAAAAGCAAATGCTTCATTATAGATTATAAGGTCAGCTCTTTGCTTACTATCAGAAGTTACACCTTCAACACTCTTAAAAGATTTATCCGATGCCAAGAAGGAATGGTACGTTAGTCTTTCATCGATAAGCCATAAATTTTGTTTATCTGGTGTAATCTCATCTGAAGTAGTCTTGATAGGAAAAAAGACAGAATGTACTAAGTCTTCATTTTCAAATTTTTCATCTTCCTTGTGCTCAATGAGGCTTTCGAGCAGCTCAATAATTGTTTTCCTATGCACCACGTATCTTGCCAAATCAGATTTACCAATCTCATTAAAATCACTTAAAAACTTTTCGTATTTCTTAGTGTATTCTTCAAGGTTTGTAACATCTTTCTTTTCATCAAGTAGCTTTATTTTTTCCTCCTTGACTTCTAATCTCCATTTGGACTCAATTTTATAAAGTTCAATATCTAATTTATCTTTAGGAAGGTCAGGAGGGAGTTTAGAGACTTCTTCCTTTCTGTGAGCCAGTGTACTTCTGTATTGTGGTAAGTCTTCATCTATTGTTGGTCTATAGGTTTCAATTTTATTTTCTCTAACTTCAGTTAGGTAGTCTTCCAATAATTCTTCAATAGATTTTATTGATGCTCTTCGCAGTTTAGCAAGATTTATATCTAAAGACTCTTCATCCTCTTCATCATGACCATCGGGAAAATTAAAACCGATTCTTTCAGTATCTACGTGTTCATCTAATAATTGTCCAACTACATAGGCTTGATAATAGAATTTGTTCCCATCCTCATCAGTAATTGGCTTTTTACCAAGGTCAACAATCCTTGAATAAAGACCTTCTCTAATTACACTTCTATTGTGTGCACAAAAGTTAATCTTATGGCTTAAGTTTTTAAGAGACTTAGTAAGGTAAAGCTCAAATTCTTCCTCCTGAATATCAAAAGTTGCATCTAGAACTTCACTTTTAAATTCTGTATTAAAAACATTGGTCAAATTAAATTCTAGATTGTTTTGATTTCGAACAATAATTGTAGGTTCTTGTTTCCTAATAAAGTACAATTTAAAATGACTAACAATCTCTTGAGCTACAGAATGCAAAGCAAAATTTAGATTTTTTTGATACTCGTCTTTAATATTATTTAAGGTTACTTTAGTGCCTACTGATGAGTCTTTTGTTTCAGGGTATTGAATGTTTTCAAAACCAACCTTTGTTGCCTTAAAGTCAAACGAGATAGCTTTAAGCGATGTGTCTGAGTCAATATATTGGCTCTTAATATTAAGTTTCTTAAATGCTTTTAAACAAACAAACCTTCCAACTCCTTTACCACCAATTTCAATTTTATGGTCTGTATCAGATTCAATGAAGGATGTTAAATTATCTTTATTCATACCAATACCATTATCTTCTACTTCAAAGGAATGAATAGGGTAATTATCAATGACTTTTAGTTCCTTTAGGGTTTCTTCTGCGCCATTGCGTATACACTTTATTACAATCTTGCTTTCACCTTCTTTTATTAAGCCAGCTTTAATAGCCTCATCAATGGAATGAATAGAGTTACTAATTACTTCAAACAAAGGCATTAAAGGCTTTGTTCTAGGTAGATTAGTATTTCTTACCTTGTTTGCTATATTTGAAGTTGCAATTAATTGTTCCATACTATTTTAGTTTTCTTCTCTGATATCTATTTTACCAGTAACCACCTCACTGATTAATGTGGTTTTATATTCTTTAAGATGTAATATTTCAGCTTTAGTTTTTGAAATTACATTTTCTATTTGTCCAACTTTTTCATCAAGGTATTCTGCTATTAAAACTTGCTCTTTTAATGAAGGAAGTAAAATAGGTAGTCTTTTTAATAGTTCTTGACTCAATGATGCTCTGGTCACCAAATTCATTTCTTTTACAAAAAAGATTCTAGGAATGAAGCATCTGAAGTAATACTTGGAAAACTCAGTGATAAGAGTGTTAGGGTATGGTCTGAACCTAATTAAGAACCCAGCGAAAGTGCCTTTGTCTATGCTTTTTTGACATACAGAGGCAATACCAATTTCTTCAATCGTTTCTGACGTTCTTGTAAAAAAAACATCTCCTTCAATAACTGAATAATTGTTCCAATGTTTATCTTCTGATTTTGCTAATCCTTCAACTTTAAATGGCAGTGTTCTATTATAAAACACATCAGAATAACTTACAAATGGGTGACCTTCACCGAAAAAATCTGCTCCTTCACTAATTCCGTTTTGACAATTTCCAACATACCTTAATCTTTTTATACCCCAATGCTTAGGAATAGAACCTAACCAATCAATACCAGAATCTTTCATTGGCACATCTGGATTTAATCCTTTGGTTATAGTTTCGTTAATGATGGCAGTTCCCTCTTCTTCTAGTAGTTGGATAAGCTGTTCTTTTTTTGTAACTAACTCATCTATTTTGGTTGTTTTTTGGTCTAGGTAATTAGCGATTTGGATTTGTTCGTCCAATTCAGAAGGTTTAACCATAAAGTAGTTGTTAATTTTGGCTTGTGATATAGTTCCAACAACTCCACCAGTCAAATCACTAAAAACCTGATTTTGAATTAAAGGGGAAATTAAAGAATAGTAAAAAAATTTGTTGAATATTTTACAATTTTTAAAAACAATTAATTGAGGGTTGAGTGTGCTTTCACAAGGCAGATTGGTTACATAAGCACATTTACCTACTGATGCAGTTTTAACAAATACTATATCATCATTCTGAATCATTATTTCAGGTGATTCAAAATACTTATCAAAACTTATAAATGTCGAATCTTTAAAAGTTATTTTTTGGTCAACAATATTTGATGGACTTAAAGATATAGCTCCTTCATTTTTGTCTACTATATCATCTACTGTATAACCTCTAAAACCTATTCTGCCATAAATTCTAGAAACAAATTTTATTTTAGTAACCTCCCAATTGTCAGGAATTTCTCCTATCCATTTGACCCCAGAGTCCGTGTATGAGCTATACCTTTTCATTAAAAAATCACCTTTTTTATTAACCCATCGGTTTGTTCTTCCAATGCTAAAATATCTGCTCTAATCTCTTCTAAAGACCTCAATGGTTTATACTCGTAAAAGTATTTTGTAAAGTTAATTTCGTAGCCAATTTTGGTTTTCTTTTCATCCACCCAAGCATCAGGTACATGAGGCAATACTTCACGTTTCATATAGTTTGCAATATCTTCTTTTAAAGGGATGTTCTCGGTATCTCTTAATTTGCTGTCTGGTTTTGGGTTGCCACTACGGTCTGTAACTATTTTATCATTTTCTTTTAGAGGTCTCTCAACTGTAACTTTTGAGTAACCAAAATCTTCATTATCAAAAATTTTGCAGTATTTACTCTCTCTAAAACTACCATAAAGCTCAGTGATTTCCTTTATATGGTCATCACTTAATTCATTACGTTTATCACCTAAAGACTTACTCATTTTCTTGTAGAAGTCTATTGCGTTAACTAGTTGCACTTTGCCTTTTCGTTCAGCAGTTTTGTGATTGCTAATTATCCAGATATAGGTGCTTATACCAGTATTGTAAAACAATTGATTTGGAAGTGCTATAATAGCTTCTAGTAGGTCGTTTTCTATTACCCATTGACGAATAGAGCTTTCATTCTTTTTACTGCTTGGTGAGCCAGAAAACAATGGAGACCCATTAAAAACAATTGCTAAACGAGAACCACCCTTATCAGGACTTTGCATTTTACTCATAAGGTTCATTAAGAAGAGGAACGAACCATCACTTACAGAAGGTAAACCAGCTCCATAACGTCCTCCATGACCAAGCTCATTATGCTCATCTTTCACCTCTTTTTCAACCTTTTTCCATTTCACCCCAAAAGGAGGATTAGTAATTAAGTAATCGAACTTATGATTAATAAACTGGTCGCCTTTAAGTTTAGTGTCAGTAATACGTTTTAAGCTGTTAGCATGCTTGATATTGGATGGGTTTTGCCCCTTTATAAGCATATCGGATTTACAGATAGCATAAGATTCTGGGTTTAGTTCCTGACCAAACACCTCCAATCGAGCATCAGGATTAAGTTCAGATAAATATTCTTCTGCAACAGACAACATGCCTCCAGTTCCTGCACAACAATCAAAAATGGTCTTTACTATACCTTTTTGGGTGAGAATTTCTCTATCATTCATAAACAAGAGGTTAACCATTAAGCGAATCACCTCTCTAGGTGTAAAGTGTTCTCCTGCTGTTTCATTTGAGATTTCAGCAAATTTTCTGATTAGTTCTTCAAACATATAACCCATTTGCATGCTTGAAATTTTGTTAGGGTGTAAGTCAACTTCTTGGAAACGTTTTAGTACCATAAACAACAAATTAGAATCATCTAGTTTGGTGATTTGGTTATCGAACTCAAATTGCTCAATAATCTCTCTAGCATCTTCAGAAAACCCATTAATGTAGTTTCTCAAGTTGGATGCAATATTATTAGGGTCTGCTATAAGCTTATCAAAGTCAAAAGGACTTTTATTATGAAAGTTGTACCCTGCTTCTTTATTAAGGATGGGGTCAAGATTTTGTATGTTCATAGTCTTAACCTGATTATACTTTTTAAGAACCTTTGCTTTAGAGCTATCTAGAACACAGTCTAAACGTCTTAAAACCGTTAATGGCAAAATGACTTTTCCATAATCACTTTGCTTATAATCACCTCTGAGGAGGTCTGCTATAGACCATATAAAGTTTGCTGACTCTTTTACGTTTGTCATATATTTTCTTAATTATTAAAGGGAGAGAGAATAAGTGATAAATATAGTAAAGATGTAAGGATTTTCTATGAAACAATTGAATTATATTTACGTCAATTTTTTAGAAAACCAGTTATATAATGTTACACAGGAGATTACGTATTGGAGACTTAATTTATGATTTAGATAAAAAGGCAATAGTTTGTTTTAATACCAATGTATTTAAGGAAATTGAGGGCAATATCGATACCCATAATTACGTTAGAATACCCCTCAATTCAAAATGGCTCACAGAGGTGTTTGAATTTGATTCTAAGTACCTTAATATGCAGTACATGACTGTTTATACCTCAAGAATTAATAGCTTTAAAATTCATGAGCAACATTCAGGATTTTCCTTAAGCTGTACTTTTAGGGATAAAATAAAAAACCAATTAGGAGAAGGGATGCATGTGGGCAAACCTAAAGTAACTTATGTGGACGAATTAACGGCTTATCTATCTCTTATGGCTAATCAGGAGTTTTATTTTGAAGATAAACTTGAAGAACTGAATGAATTGTTTTCTGAATATCGTCAAATCTCTTAATCTATTATATAATCAATATTAGACAATTCAAGGGTAGTAATATTTTACTTTGTTAATTCAGTGGCAAAAACCATCGTAGCATCTTTGACACTAGCCTCAAAGTCTTCAAACTCTTTTGATTTGTTATAAGAATCTCCGTAACCGATTTTTGTAAGAAGGTTATTTAAGTCCGTTAAATTTTGAATATTCAGTTTTAATAATTCGATTATGGTCATTGATGCTAGACTTCTTAAGTAGGGTAAATATTCATTTATTTTGGACTCTTTAAATTTTCCTGAATGTGCTATTTTAGACCTTAGACCATATATTAACCCAACGTTTTTAAATATTCTCTCACCAAAAGTATCTTCCTCAGACAACAAAACAGCTATATTTCTTTTAATACGATAGTTCAATTCTGTTGTTGCTTCAACAACTGTTTCAAGTGAAATACATAAACTTAAGTATTCCATGTCTTTAAAATTCATCAAAAAACTTGAAATGTAAGAGTTGAAAGCTGGAATGAGATAACTTATATGCTCATATCTTTCTGTAAATATTGTAATTAATCTGTTAATATCATCTATAGAACTATCATAGTAATAAAAATAATCTTTAAACGGTTTTCCAAAGGTCATCTCACGTACATAATACCTATCATACATAAAGAACTCTAAAGTTTTCTCATACCTCCTAATACCAAACAAACATTGTAAAGTAATGTTCGATGGATTAATTAATAATAAAATGTTTCTAACCTTAAACAAATCCAACTCTGTTACATCCTTCGTGCTATCTATTGGTACTAAAGCGTAATTTTTGTCAATTTTTTTATATTTAGAATTATCATACTCTTTGATTGCATTCTTTAATATCTCTGAATTATCCTCTATACCAGCTATATATTGTTCAAATTCTTCTGATTCTCTTTCAATGAACTTTAAATTGAGAATACTAAAATCAAGTTTACTTAAATCGGCTCTATTACCCCCAAATAAGGCAAAATAAGTTTCTCTATCGTCCAAAATTGCTGCTTTGTCTGTCATTTATATAATTATTAAAATGCGTTCTTAAATTTACATTAATCACCTTAAACAAAAACTAAACAAACTATTAATCTTACAATTATAATTCATAACTTTGAACATCATTAAGAACTACATTGAGTAGTGGCAACCTGCCAAAACAGGCGAAGGTGCTTTAACAATGAGCCTTAACAAAGGAAAAATATGTGTGTAATCAGCAAAACAGTTATAAGAATTAAAAGGCTCTTAAAATACAAGAGGTTAAGTAACCAACAGTTTAAACTGTATTTAGATTATGACCTTGTGTTCTATGATATAAACTTCGATGGTCTCTCTATCAATT
Source organism: Flavobacteriaceae bacterium (assembly GCA_003443635.1). Classification (NCBI taxonomy): domain Bacteria; kingdom Pseudomonadati; phylum Bacteroidota; class Flavobacteriia; order Flavobacteriales; family Flavobacteriaceae; species Flavobacteriaceae bacterium. The sequence goes on from CP031964.1 coordinate 1,727,690, forward strand.
TCGTTTATAATGAATCTGAACTATATGATAATACTATAGAGGGTGTCCCTGCATGTATAAAACTCCAAAGACCAGACAAAAAAAGTTATGAGTTTTACCCTGATATTATAGACAATTCCAAGTTACAACGAGGGCAAAAATTTGCCATTTTAGAGTTTAAGTATATAGGTTGGTACTCAACTAAATCTGTAACAACTGTTCAAAGGATGAGGTTGACAGATATAAGAATAGAGAAAACCTAAATATTACAAATAGATTAAGTAATTTTACGTTACAAACATTAGAGTAAATTATAAGAAAAAAGATTTAAAACATTAAAATATAATATAGCGTTAGCTATTATTCTTGTTATCGAAATACTGGTAATATTTAAACTTCACAAGCATAATAGACTGAACGCCCTTTTATGGGCGTGGTCTTTCTTATTTGTGAAGTGGGTTATACCAGTAACCTCGATAACGGTAAGCTAAGTTCCACGCTTTTTTTTTATTATCAACCATCACTCTGGAACTGGGTGCTAATACATACAATATGAAAGTTATCTGGTTCATACTATCTTACGGTCTAATCTTACTCATACTATTTTTCCCCATTATCTTGTTAAGTGATGAAATAGAAAAGTTAGGTATTGAAGAGGGTTTACAAATTATTATTTGGCTATTATTACCCATTCTACCAAGTTTTAAAATCTCTTCAGTATTATTTAAAAAGTATAAGGGTAATGAGTTTTCTAAAATTACTAACATTCAAGCAATAACAGGTATTATGGAGCTTCTAATACCTTCAGGGTTGACATTCCTTCTATTCGAATACACAGATAAATACAACGTGGGAAGATATTATTTAGCAGATGAGATACCGTTTGTGTTTTCAGGGGTATTTTATATTATACTATTACTTGAATGGATACGAAGGTACAGGTCAAAGAAAGACAGCTATGCAATCTTTAGATATATTTATGTCTTATTCATGATAATAGTATTTATACTGAGCATACAATATATAGAAATGTTAGTTGATTAAGTATATAATAAAACTCTATAGAATTTGTACAAAGTAACACTCAACTGGGTTGATAATCTCTATAAAAATAACTTTTGGCAGGATATAAGATTCAAAAAGCTTAAGTCTGGTTACCCAAAATTTGATTTTCCAGAACATCTTATTGATGAGGTTGAATTGGAGGAGTTTCTTTTAGTGGAAGACAACAGACTCCCCCTATTTATTGGTTCGCAATATGGAATACATCCCAATCCCGAAGAAACTTTTAAAGGTTATGATAGGTCTATACTTGTTGCTAAACTTGATAAATCTTTATTATCTGGTCATGTTTCTGGATTAAGCATTTGCAGCTACAAAGGAGGTAGGTTTTATGAAATAGAGTTTTTTAAGAACTAAAATTTTTGAGAAAAATCGGGAGACAAAGGACTCTGTATAATTTACCCCCTATTACGTCAAAAGGAAAATCAGTTTTAAATGAAGCCCCCCTATAAGACAAAACACTTTTAAACAAAAACTTTTGGACTTTTTAAAATCACTATCATAGAGAGAGGCTAAATGTATCCTTTATACTGATTACATAAACTTATAGTAATATATTTATTTTTGTAGTGTTTAGACCTAAGGATTGAATAGGAGAACTCAGTAATAACAGCTAATAGACTTGTTTTTACAGATTGTCACTTGTTTGTTTTGTATAATCTGCTGCAAAAATCTTAACTTGCCATTAATTCAATTTAGAAGGTGTAACTTTCTTCAAAGGGTAACTTAATATTCATTGATGTTTGTTATATCGACATTTGTTCTTTGGAATATCGAATGCCATATATATAAGATTCATTATTCAGCTTAAAACACACTTTTTAACCCTAATGTGGGGAACATGTGGGGAAAGAAATTTCATGAAAACAAAAAACCCCTTGAAAATCAAGAGGTTTCTTAAAAGTTTCGCGGAGAATGAGGGATTCGAACCCCCGGAGGTGTGACCCTCAACAGTTTTCAAGACTGCCGCATTCGACCACTCTGCCAATTCTCCAGTGTTAAATCTCATCAGGTATCCCCTGAATGCGGGTGCAAATATAAGATGCTTTTTCAAAAAAAAGAACTTTTATTTAATTATTTTACTTCAACATTATTATATGTGTATTTTTGAATTCATGGAACACTGGTATCACTACCTCTTATTAATTATTGTAGGCTTTGCTGTTGGATTTATAAATACTTTAGCTGGAGGTGGTTCGCTACTATCTCTACCAGTTTTAATCTTTTTAGGATTACCTCCAAGTGTTGCAAACGGAACCAACAGGGTGGCGATAGTAATACAAACAGCAATGGCTGTTTTTGGATTTAAAAGTAAAGGTGTTAGTACATTCCCTTTTAATGCTTATTTAGGTGGCGCAGCATTAATTGGAGCTATTATAGGTGCGAATATTGCTGTAGATATTAATGGGGCAGTTTTTAATAAAATCTTGGCTATAGTAATGATTACTGTTATTTTAATTATCATTTTTATGCCAAAAACAAACCTTACAAATATTACTGAGAGAGTTACAGGAAAATACCTTTGGGTTGGAATGTTAGCCTTTTTCTTTTTTGGAGTTTATGGCGGATTTATAAATGCAGGACTAGGGTTTATTATGATTTTATTTTTGCATTTTTTTAATCATATGACATTAGTAAGAGCCAATGCAACAAAAGTGGCTGTTGTTTTTATGTACACCTTATCTGCATTAATTGTTTTTGTAGTTAATGATAAAGTAAATTGGTTAATAGGCCTTGTTTTAGCTATAGGAAATGGTACAGGAGCATGGGTATCTAGTAGAGTATCTGTATCAAAAGGAGATAAATTTGTAAAAACGTTTTTGATAATTATGGTAAGTCTTATGGCTATTAAACTATGGTTTTTTAATAAGTAAACTATTTTTAATTGAGTATTTTACAGTTTTTATAACGCTTTACGATATATTGATGTTTAATTTTGCATCAAATTAAAATGAAAATGGATATTATTGAAAAACTACAATGGCGTTACGCGACTAAAAAATTTGATACAACTGCTGAGGTATCTGGTGATAAATTAGAAATTTTAAAAAATGCATTTAATTTAACAGCATCCTCTTATGGACTACAACCTATAAAACTAATTATTGTAAATAATAAAGAATTACAAAAAAGTTTGGTTGAGCATTCTATGGATCAGGAGCAGGTAGCACAAGCGTCTCATGTTTTTGTATTTTGTATAGAATCTAAAATTGATACGAATTACATCAATACGTATTTTGAACGTGTAAAATCTATAAGAAATACGCCTGATGAGATTTTAAACCCATTTAAAGAGTTTTTAATTGAAGATTTTAATGAAAAATCTATTCAAGATGTTAAACTTTGGGCTACAAAACAAGCCTATCTTGCTCTAGGTAATATGTTAACTGTATGCGCTATTGAAGAAATTGATGCATGCCCTATGGAAGGTTTTAACCCTGATGCTTATAATACGATATTGAATTTAGAAGAAAAGGGATTGCAGTCTGTTTTAGTTATGCCAATAGGGTATAGGACTACTGATGATATATTTGCTGACTTTAAAAAAGTGAGAAAAGATATTACAGAAAGTATTTTTGAACTTTAATTAATAAGGTGTATAATCCATAATTTCTAATCCATAGCCTATGATCCCTACACGTTTTGTTTGCGTACTGGCATTAGAAACCAGATTAAGTTTATGAATATTTAAATCATGTAGTATTTGAGCACCAATACCAAAATCTTTAGAATCCATTTTTAATTTTGGAGCTTTAGATACTATATTTTCTTTTTGAATTTCTTTTAAAATACTTAAACGTTTTAATAAGTTATTAGATTTACTTTCTTTATTAATAAATACTATAGCGCCCTTTCCTGCTTTATTAATAAGATTAAACATATCGTCTAATCGCTTATCCGCATTATTGGTTAATGTTCCAAGAATATCGTTGTTTACTAGACTTGAGTTAATTCTGGTAAGTACAGTTTCGTTAGTAGACCATTCTCCTTTAGTTAAGGCAATATGTACTTGATCGTTTGTTGTTTGTTGATAAGCTCGTAAGCGAAATGCACCAAATCTAGTTTCGATAGTAAAATCTTCCTTTTTTTGGATAAGAGAATCATGTTGCATTCTATATGCTACTAAATCTTCAATAGAAACTATTTTTAAATCAAACTTTTTAGCCACTTCCATAAGTTGTGGTAAACGTGCCATTGTGCCATCTTCATTCATGATCTCTACAATTACTCCTGCCGGTTTTAAACCAGCTAACCTTGCAAAATCAATAGCGGCTTCAGTATGACCTGTTCTCCGTAATACACCACCTTCTTTAGCAACCAAAGGAAAAATGTGACCAGGACGTGCTAACTCAAATGGTTTTGTATTAGTATCTACTAATGCATTTACCGTTGTAGCCCTATCACTTGCCGAAATACCAGTGGTAACACCTTTACCTTTTAAATCTACAGAAACGGTAAATGCTGTTTCCATAGGATCGGTATTATTATTTACCATCATACCCAGCTCTAGCTCTTTACATCTACTTTCTGTAAGAGGCGCACAGATAAGTCCACGTCCATGGGTAGCCATAAAATTAATAACCTCTGGAGTTATTTTTTCTGCAGCAGTTAAAAAATCACCTTCATTTTCTCGATTCTCATCATCTACTACTATGATAACTTTACCATCTCGAATATCATTTATAGCATCTTCTATAGTATTTAATTGAATTTTTTGAGTTGAAGTATGAGCAGTTTCCGCCATAATAATTTCAATTTTTTGCAAAGATAGTTAAGAATAAGTTACTTAATTAGTTTTAAACCTTTATTCATCCTGTTTTTATGATAGATATAATGAATAAAGTAAAAAGGAATCCCTAATATAATAGAGATTATTGTAATAGGTAATAATTTCTTACCTTTTAATTTATTAAAATTGAATTGATTTTTTACAGATTTAAAATAAGTGATTAAAAATAGAATCATAAAAAATATACCTATTCCTAATAATGTTTTTCCCAATACAGAAAAACCATTGTTTTTAAGAATAGCTCCTAATATACTAGGCGTTATACCTACAAAGTATAAAAAAATAGACATTTTAGAATTTTCTTCATAACTAGATTTATAGCGTAATGCATTTGTATAATTCTCATTAGTTAAATTTCCAGAGAATTTTAATTCTTGTTCTCTATAACCTCTTAAATTTAAAATTTTTAATGCTGTGTTTCTATAGTTTTCAGCTTGAGGATACAAATGAAAGTTTTTAACGATATCTATAAGCTTCTTATCATCGTAAGTATTTAAATTTAAATAAGATTCACTTGTTTCTTCTAAAATAGAATTATCCTTAATGGGAGGGATGGCTTCTTTAATCACTAATTTTTTAAGAGGTGAGAGTAACTCATCTATATCTATTAAACTTCTATCTTTTGTTGCTCTTGAAGTAAAGTAAATACCTAAAGGAAGCATTACTAATGTAGGTAACCATGTTGCAAAAATTGGATTGACACTACTATCTTCAGCACTATTTTTAGCAAAAATACCTATAAAATGATATGTTAAAAATATAAGTACAGCGATAACTATAGGAAGTCCTATCCCGCCTTTTTTAATTAATGCGCCTAATGGAGCTCCAACAAAAAATAAAATAACACACATTATAGCTAATGCATATTTTTCGTAATAAGAAATAATAGTTTTATTGAGATTTCTTTCTTTATTAAGAAATGTTCTCTTATTGTTCTCAATAATTTGAATAGTGCTTTTACTCGAATTTATTGCTAAGTTTAATAATTGCACACGCTGTTGAGGTTCAAAAATCTTGAGAAAATCATTTTCTTTATATAATGTGTCTTTTTTGGGATTAATATTGGTGTTTAATGCTGAAACCCTAGACCTGTCAAACAAATTTTTTGAAAGCCTTTCAAAATCAGTCCTTTTAACCACTCGTAATGTGTCTATAACACTATCTAAAGCTTTAACCCCAAACATAGAGTATTTTTTCACAGAACTTTCTTTTTTAAAATCTACATCATTTAAACCTGAAAGATCTACAAACAATGTTTGTGCTTTAGAATTAGATTTAATAAACTCCTGCCTTACACTTTTTTTAGCCAAATTTGCTTGTTCTACATTTTTATAAGTATTCGCATCAAATAAAACAAGTTTTATGACATTTGAGTTTATACTACTTACAAGTTCTCCAGTTTTAGCAATAGTAACACTAGATATTTTCTTATCTTTTTCGTTTTCTTTTTGATGAATGATCACATTTTTTAAAAACTGCCCTCGATCTCCGCTTTTTTCTTCAACTTTAATATTTACCGTAGGACCTATTTGATTAAATTGCCCTTCAGCGATAACGGCAGAAGGTTTTAATTGTGCAATATTTCGTCTTAAGTTATAAAAGTTAAACTCTGCAGCAGGAATTACATTATTAGCAAAAAAGAAAGTCACTATGGATAAGCCTAAAATAAAAACGCTTAAGGTTTTCATTGCACGCTGAAGCGAAATTCCAGTAGATTTCATCGCAGCAAATTCATAGTTTTCTGCAAATTTACCAAACACCATAATTGATGATAATAAAATTGTAAGAGGTAAAACTAAAACTACTAATCTAGGGGTAACATTTATTAAAAATCGTAAAATAATATCTATTTCTAGATCTTTACCTGCTAACTCTCTTATGTACAACCAAACAGATTGTAAGATAAAAATTAGCATCAATATAATAAAGACGCTGAAAAATGTTTTTAAATATGTAGTAAGTATATATTTATCAAGTATTTTCAAGAGAAAATTAATCTAATTTGTTGATATAATAATCTTTATATTTTTCTTCGTCAAAAGTAAATAAGGTTTTTGATAAAGGCTCATTTGTTTTAAAAGAATTAACAGTGAGTGTAGTTTTTGTATTATTATTTCCTATTTCAATAAGATTGTAAATATGTTTTGTTTTAGAATCAATACCTAAAAGTACTTGCTTGATTTCTGAATTTGAATCGATAGGAGTTAATTTTACATATTGCACTTTTCTACCTTGCACGTTTTGAACGATATCCATTGCATAATTATAATCATTTTCATAAAAGGATAGCATTTTACTAGGAGTTATAGTACTATCGTCTTCTGTGTTTTCTGTAGAAATAGTAACTTCTTCATCTTCTGGGCTTATACTGTATAATGTCGTTCCGTTAAAAATACGTGTGATACCAAGAATGTTTAAAATATATTTTTCACCTTGCATGATTACATTCCCACGAGTTTCTTGATTAATACCTTCTTCTTCATTTGTTAAAACATATTTAAAGTCAATTGCAATATTCTCATAAGCTTTTACTTTTTTGGATACTTGATCCAGTAAAGCTTTTGCTTCTGTTGAATTTTGAGACATTCCAAAATTGCTTAATAAAAGTGTTATTATAATAAGAGTAAGGGATTTCATTTTTTATATATTATTTTCGTTTTCTAATAATTGATCTAGAGCAGTTAAATCTGATACTAGCACTTGTCTAGCTTTACTACCTTCAAAAGGACCCACTATACCAGCAGCTTCTAATTGATCTATTAACCTGCCTGCTCTGTTATATCCTAGTTTTAATTTTCGCTGTAATAAAGAAGCAGAACCTTGTTGTGCAGTAACAATTACTACAGCCGCTTCTTTAAAAAGTTTATCTCTGTCTGAGATATCTATATCAATACCTGTGCCATTTTCTTCTCCTACATATTCAGGTAATAAATGGGCATCAGGATAAGCTTTTTGAGATCCAACAAATTCTGTAATGGCCTCTACTTCTGGAGTATCAACAAAAGCACATTGTATACGAGTAAGCTCATTACCTTGTGTGTAAAGCATATCTCCTCGGCCAATAAGTTGATCTGCACCAGAACCATCTAAAATTGTCCTAGAATCTATTTTAGAAGTTACTCTAAAAGCGATACGTGCAGGGAAATTGGCTTTAATAATCCCAGTAATTACGTTTACAGATGGACGTTGAGTTGCAATAATTAGGTGAATACCAATAGCTCTTGCTAATTGAGCTAATCTAGCTATTGGAGTTTCTACTTCTTTTCCTGCAGTCATTATTAAATCTGCAAACTCATCAACTACCAGTATGATATAAGGTAAAAATTGATGACCGTCATTGGGATTTAATTTCCGTGCTTTAAACTTTTCATTATATTCGATAATATTACGACACATTGCATTTTTAAGCATTTCGTAACGATTATCCATTTCTATACACAGAGAATTAAGTGTATTAATAACCTTGGTATTATCTGTAATTATAGCTTCTTCACTATCGGGAAGTTTAGCTAAATAATGACGTTCAATTTTATTGAAAAGAGTAAGCTCAACTTTTTTGGGGTCTACTAAAACAAACTTCACTTCTGCCGGATGTTTTTTATAAAGCAGTGATGTTAATACAGCATTTAGTCCAACAGACTTACCTTGCCCAGTGGCACCAGCCATTAATAAGTGAGGCATTTTCGCTAAATCTACAACAAGAGTCTCGTTACTAATAGTTTTTCCTAAAGCAATTGGTAATTGCATTTCAGATTTTTGAAACTTTTGAGAAGCAATAACTGAACGCATTGAAACAATAGTTGCATTTTTGTTTGGAACCTCTATACCTATAGTTCCTTTTCCAGGAATAGGTGCAATAATTCGTATACCTAATGCAGAAAGCGATAAAGCTATATCATCTTCTAAATTTTTAATTTTTGAAATTCTTACTCCAGCATCTGGTACAATCTCATATAAAGTCACTGTAGGGCCTATGGTTGCTTTAATGCTAGAAATTCCAATTTTATAATTGCTTAAAGTTTCAACAATCTTATTCTTATTGTCTTCAAGCTCTTCTTGATTAATAGTAATCCCTTCTGTATTATATTTTTTTAACAGATCTAGAGGAGGGAATTGATAGTTTCCAAGTTCGAGAGTAGGGTCAAAACGACCAAAATCTTCAACAAGTTTATCTGATAAATTTTTTGTTTCTGATTGTTCCTCAACAATAGCATCTACTTTTATGTCAATGTCTTCTTCAACGGTATCTTCAACTGGAGCAATTTCAATATTTAATTCTTTCGAAGTATTTTCTGTTTTAGATTTGTTAATATTAGAATAATTAGTAATAGTCGGTTCTAAATTTTCTAATGGAATTTCAAATGATGATTTAATAGCTTCAGCTTCGGCAGTTAAATCATTATCCAATGGTATATAATCTTGAAAACTTTCTCCTTCTTTTTCTTCTACTTTAAACTCATCTTTAATGTTTTCTTTTGTTGATTTAAATAATTTTCCAAAATGTTGAGGTGTCATTTTAAAACGAGCAGCTAAATAAATAATTAAGCCTAATGCTAATAATAAAACAGTACCTATTTTACCAATATAATCTTGAAAAAAACTATTCATTTCAAAACCAATAGTTCCACCTAGTATAGAGTTATTGCTAAAAAAACCAAATAAAATGGAAATCCATATAGTTATTAAAGTACCCCAAAACCAATGACGTCTTAATCTAGATTTACTAATGTTTAATAAAAGATAAACACCTGATAAAAATATAAGTCCTGAAAAAATAAAAGATGCTACTCCAAAACCACGATAGATAAAAAAGTTACTTATCCAAGCCCCAGTTTTACTTAACCAATTTTCTACTTTAACATCTCTAGATGTAAATTCTGTTAAAGTACTTTGATCTACTTTGCCAGTAAATAAAAAAGATAAGAAGGCAAGAAAAAATAAAATACCAAGAATTAATAATAAGCTACCAAACACTAATTTTTGTTGATTAGATAAGGTTAAGCTTATTTTTTTAGATATTCTCTTTGACTTGGTTTTTTTCTTAGTTGTTTTTCTTTTGGCCATTTAAGGTTGGTTACGTTGTAACAAAAGTACAAATTACTAACGTTTATTCTAATGGTAATCGTATATTAAAAAATCTTTGGGAAATAAATTATAAACCCACCAATAACAGCTGCGACCGAAGCAATAAATACAGCGCCAGCTGCAATATCTTTTATAAAGCCAATTTTATGATGATGTTCAGGATGTACGAAATCGGCAATGGCTTCTATGGCAGTATTTATACCTTCTATACCAATAACCAATCCAATAGCAAGAATCTGTAAAATCCACTCAGTTGAAGATATTTGATAGTAAAACCCAGCAATCGTCATTATTATTGCTATAAATACCTGTGTTTTTATACTAGCCTCTGTTTTTATAAGAAGTACAGCTCCTTTAAAAGCATAAGAAATACTCTTTAATCTATTTGTTATAAAACTTTCTTTTTTAGACATTTATAAAACACTCATTACTGCATCATAATTAGGTTCATTAGCAATTTCTTGTACTTGTTCTGTATGTGTTATGATACCTTCAGAATTAATTACAACAATACAACGAGAGTGTAATGTTTCAAAAGGGCCATCTATAAAATTTACTCCGTAAGCCTTGCTAAATAAATTATCTTTATAATCTGCCAAGTTAATGATGTTTTCTAAGCCTTCAGAACTACAGTAACGAGATTGAGCAAAAGGTAAATCACGAGAAATACATAGTATTACAGTGTTTTCCATAGCACTTGCAGCTTCATTAAACTTTCTGGCTGAAGTTGCACAAGTAGAAGTATCTATACTCGGATAAATATTTAAAACAATATTTTTCCCAGCATAATCTTTTAGAGTTTTTGTAGACAGATCTACAGCTGTTAATTTAAAATCGGGAGCAACAGTTCCAACTTTTGGTAATTCTCCAGATGTTTCTACTGGTGTACCCCCAAGTGTTAATTTAGCCATAAGAATTTATTAAATAAATTTGATACGCAAAATTAATGTTTTATTAAACAATTCATACTTCTTTTATGTATTGTTAACTTATAGTTTAATAGATTATTTTGATGTAAACATAAAAACAATCAATTTTAACTATGGTAATTGCAAATATAATTTGGTAGTTTTGTCATTAAATATAGCTTTAAAAATTAATTACAAAAACAATATGGATAATATTAAAGGAGGCGATATAAGCCAGTGCCCATTTATGGGTGGTCCACAAAAACAAACAGCTGGAAACGGAACAACAAACCGCGATTGGTGGCCTAATGAGTTAAAATTAAATATTTTACGTCAAAATGCTGCAAAATCTAATCCAGTAGGCGAAAGTTTTGATTATGCTCAAGCGTTTAATGATATTGATTATGCAACGTTAAAACAAGAAGTTATTGATTTGATGACGGATTCTCAAGATTGGTGGCCAGCAGATCATGGGCACTATGGAGGATTTATGATTCGTATGGCATGGCATAGCGCAGGGACGTATCGTGTTGGTGATGGTAGAGGTGGTGCTAGTTCAGGATCACAACGTTTTGCTCCTTTAAATAGCTGGCCAGATAATGGAAATTTAGATAAAGCTCGTTTATTACTATGGCCTATCAAAAAGAAGTATGGTAAAAAACTATCTTGGGCAGATTTAATGATTTTGGCAGGTAATTGTGCCTTAGAATCTATGGGGTTCAAGACTTTTGGATTTGGAGCTGGACGTGAAGATATTTGGGAACCTGAACAGGATATATATTGGGGATCTGAAAAAGAATGGTTAGGAAATGACGCACGTTTTTCTGAAGGTCGAGATAAGTTAGAAGCACCTTTAGGAGCGGTACATATGGGGTTGATTTATGTAAACCCTGAAGGCCCTAATGGAAAACCAGATCCACTAGGTTCTGCTTTTGATATGAGAGAAACGTTTGGTCGTATGGCAATGAATGATGAAGAAATTGTTGCGCTTACAGCTGGAGGGCATACTTTTGGAAAAGCTCATGGAGCTGCAGATCCAGATAAATATGTTGGAGCTGAACCACATGGAGCTGCAATTGAGGAAATGAGCACGGGTTGGAAAAATACTTATGGAACCGGAGTTTTAGATGATGCCATTACTAGTGGTTTAGAAGGTGCTTGGACACCTAATCCAAATAAATGGGATCATGATTTCTTTAAAGTACTTTTAGATTACGATTGGGAGTTAACAACAAGCCCAGCTGGAGCAAGTCAATGGACTCCAAAAGCAGATTCTGGAGCTCCAACTGCAGCGACTGCTGGAGATGCATCTAAAAGACAAGCTTTAATGATGACTGATGCAGATATGGCATTAAAAGTAGATCCAGAATTCTTAAAAATATCTCAACGTTTTAAAGAGAATCCAGAAGCATTTGAAGATGCGTTTGCTCGTGCTTGGTTTAAACTTACACATAGAGATATGGGGCCAATTTCACGTTATTTAGGCCCTGAAGTTCCTAAAGAAGAGTTGATTTGGCAAGACCCAATTCCTGCAGGAACAAATCTTAGCGATTCAGAAGTCAATACCTTGAAAGATGCAATAATAGCTTCAGATTTAACAGTATCTCAATTAGTAACTACAGCTTGGGCCTCAGCTTCAACGTATAGAGATTCTGATAAACGAGGAGGAGCTAATGGAGGACGTATTCGTTTAGAACCACAAAGAAATTGGGAAGCTAATAACCCAACAGAATTATCTAAAATATTAGATATTTATGAAGGGATTCAAAATGGCTTTAATGGAACGGTATCTATTGCAGATTTAATTGTTTTAGGAGGATCTGTTGGTGTAGAATTGGCTGCTAAAAATGCAGGTTATAATGTAACGGTTCCATTTACAAGCGGGAGAGGTGATGCAACACAAGAGCAAACTGATGTTGAATCTTTTTGCTACCTAGAACCTCAAGCAGATGGATTTAGAAACTTTATAAAGAATAATCAAACTGCCGCTGCAGAAGAACTATTAATAGATCGCGCGCAATTATTAACATTATCTATTCCAGAAATGACAGCTCTTGTGGGTGGATTACGTGTTATAGGGGCTAATTATGATGGTTCAAATAATGGAGTATTCACAGATAGTAAAGGAGCATTAACAAGTGATTTCTTTGTAAATATTTTAGATTTTACATATACATGGAGCGCAACCTCTGCGGACGATACAATCTTTGAAGGTCGAAATCGTAGAACTGGAGAAGTAAAATTTACAGGAACTCGTGCCGATTTAATATTTGGATCTAATACAGAATTAAGAGCAGTTGCAGAAGTTTATGGTGCAGGAGATGGTGCAGAACAATTTGTAAATGATTTTGTTGCTGCATGGACAAAAGTGATGAATTTAGATCGCTTTGACTTAGCTTAATTATAGTAGTAAAATATATAATTGATTAATAGCAATAAAGGCAAGTTAATTTTACTTGCCTTTATTAATCTTTAACATTTATGGATACAACAGAAAATTTTTTTAATGCTATTCGTTCTGGAGAAGAGATAACAGTTGCAAAACTATTATCAGAAAATCCTGAATTGGTAAATACTAAAGATACAAGAGGATCAACACCTTTGATATTAGCAACGTACTATGATAATGAAGCTGTTGCTAATGTGATTATAGAACATGGAGGAAAAGTTGATTTACCAGATGCTTCTGGTAATACAGCTTTAATGGGAGTTTGTTTTAAAGGAAACCTTCGACTTGCAAAGTTTTTAATTGAGAAAGGAGCTGATGTTAATGCTAGAAATAATAATAGTACCACTCCACTTATTTTTGCAACCATGTTTAATAAAATTGATGTTGTAGATTTATTGTTAAAACATAATGCAAACATATCATTGCAAGATAGTAAAGGCCATACAGCTTTAGATCATGCTAAAATGCAATCACTAAGTGAATTAAAAGCATTACTTAAGCAATAATAAATAATAGAAGAAAATTATATACAAAACGTCTAACAAAATTAATTTGTTAGACGTTTTTATTTATGATGTAATAATCTTTCCTTTTAACTGCTTGATTTTGATGTTGAAAGCAGCAAATAATAAAGTCATAAATGGACTTAACCAATTAAAAATAGCATATAAAAAATATTCTCCTACACCAACACCCAATACACCACTATGATAAGCACCACAGGTATTCCAAGGGACTAGTACAGAGGTTACAGTGCCAGAATCTTCTAAAGTTCGACTTAAGTTTTCAGGAGCTAAACCTTTATCTTCATAAGCCTTTTTAAACATTTTTCCTGGAACTACTAGTGCTAAATATTGATCTGATGCAGTTACATTTAAAGCTAAACAACTGGCAACAGTACTAGCAAACAAGCCAAAAGTTGTAGTTGCTAAACTTAAAAGTGCTTTACTAATTCTAGCTAAAGCACCAATGCCATCCATAACACCTCCAAATACCATAGCACAAATGATTAACCAAATGGTACCTAACATACCACTCATACCTCCAGAAGTAAATAAATCATTAAGTTCAGTATTAGATGTTTCAACAGCAGTATCTACTGTTAAAGCATTCATAACACCTTGATAAGCAGATTGAAAATTTAAACTCTCTGCTCCAGCTACACTAGCTACAATATTGGGCTGCGCTATAATTGCTGCAATTCCACCTAAAAGTGTTCCTGCTAATAATGCAATCAGTGGTGGTGTTTTCTTTAGTATTAATAAAACAACTATAATAGGTACTATAAATAACCAACCACTTATATTAAAAGAAGCATCTATTGATGTTAATATGGATGCAGTATCTGCAACTCCAGTAGTATCAATGGTAAACCCTAAAATAATAAATACGATAAGCGTAACAGTTATAGTAGGAATAGTAGTTAATGCCATATATTTAATATGACTGAACAATTCACCTCCAGCCATTGCGGGTGCTAAATTAGTCGTATCACTAAGTGGCGACATTTTATCTCCAAAATAAGCGCCAGATAATACAGCACCAGCTGTCATTCCTAACGATATTCCCAAGGCTTCCCCTATACCAATTAATGCAATGCCTACAGTTGCTGCTGTAGTCCAGCTACTCCCAGTAGCAATCGATATAATTGAGCATATAATAACACAAGCTGCTAAAAATATAGTAGGATTTAATATTTGTAATCCATAATAAATCATTGATGGAATAATACCACTTATAAGCCAAGTACCAGCAAGGGCTCCAACCATTAAAAGGATAAGTATGGCGCCTGTAGTTGATTTTACATTCTCTGCTACTTCTGCAAGCATTTGTTTATAGGATACCTTATTGAAAAAACCAACTATAGCAGCCACAGCTGCACCTAATAATAATACAAATTGATTTGAACCGCTTAATGCATCATCACCAAATACGTATACATTATATGCTAACATACCTACTAAGGCAAATACAGGAATTAAAGCTTCCCAAATACTGAGTTCTTTATTATCAATTATGTTTTGATCATTAGCTTTAATTTCAGTAATGTTATTATCGTCTTGCATAGTTGTATTAAATTTGAAATGTAATGTTACGATTTTAAGATAAGCTATGCAAACAAAAAAGCTTAGGTAAAATGCCTAAGCTTTTTTTATATAAAAGAAAGGAGTTTTATAAAATATTTAATTCAATCATGCACTGTTTCATTAATGTATAAGTCCGTTCAATATCATCATCTAATCCTATTGAAAAACGAATTAAACCATCACTTAAACCCATTGCAATTTGCTCCTCTTCTGGGATTTCTGAAGAAGTTGAACTTCCTGGAGCACTAAATAATGTCTTATAAAACCCTAAACTCACTGCTAAATAACCTAAATTTCTATTCTGCATTAGCTCCATTAACTCATTGGCTTTTTCTAAAGAGCCTACATCTATAGTTAACATCCCTCCAAAACCATAATCTACATTCATTTGTTCTTTCATAATCTGATGAGAAGGATGATCTTTTAAACCTGGATATACGGTTTTAATACCGTCACTTTTAAATCTTTCAGCTATATATTGTGCATTTTTACTATGTTGTTTCATACGAATATGTAGCGTTCTTAAATTCTTTAAAATTGAAGCAGATCTGAAGCTATCCATTGTTGGACCAAGCAACATTGCAGCTCCATTGTTTACATTACGAGAAATATCAATAAATTCTTGTGATGCACAAACAACACCACCAACAGTATCGCTAGATCCATTAATGAATTTAGTTAAACTATGTATTACAATATCTGCTCCTAGCTTTATTGGAGAGATCATTAAAGGAGAAAATGTATTATCAATAATTAATGTTAAATCATACTTTTTAGCTAAATGAGCTAAACCTTTTATATCTGCAATTTCTAAAAGGGGATTACTAATCGATTCACAATAAATTACTTTAGTATTTTTTGTAATGTTTGCTTCTACAACATCTAATCTTGTAATGTCTATAAATGAGGTGTTAATGCCAAACTTTGGTGTAAAGTTTTTTAAAAAAGCATAAGTACCTCCGTAAATTGTTCTACTTGAAACAATATGATCTCCAGAATTACACAATTGTAATAGAGTAGAAGTAATAGCTCCCATTCCAGAAGCTGTAACATTAGCTGTTTCAGTATTTTCCATTGCAGCTAGAGCTTCACCTAAATATAAATTACTTGGCGACGAGTGCCTTGTATATAAATAACAACCATCTGCATTGCCTTCGAAGGTATCAAACATTGTTTTGGCTGATAAAAAAGTATAAGTTGATGCATCAGAAACTGAAGGGTTAACGCCTCCAAATTCGCCAAAGTATTGTAAATCTTGAATATTATTTGCTGGATTAAATTTCATTATAGTTTATTAAATAGTGTTATTTGTCATCAAAATTCAATATTTATTGAATTAAAAGCAATAAATTTGTATTTAATTAGAAAATAAATCTATAAAAATACATTTAAATAGTTTTATTTAATATTTTTTGAGTTTATAACTTAATTTTAATGAAAAATAACCTGTATGGTATTTGATATAATTGATAAAAAAATATTAGAATTTTTACAATTGGATAGTAAGCAAACAAATAAAGAGTTAGCTAATAAACTAAATTTGTCCACTACAGCAATTTATGAACGAATTAAAAAACTTGAAAAAGAAGGTTATATAGAAAAGTATGTGGCGTTAGTGGAAGCCAATAAAGTAAATCGATCTTTTGTTACATTCTGTCATATTAAATTAATACAACATTCGCAGGACTATGTTGTGAGGTTTGAAAAAGAAATAAAAACATTAGAAGAAGTAGTAGAATGTTATCATATTAGCGGTGATTACGACTATCTTATTAAAGTAATCGTAAAAGATATGGAAGCGTACCGAGAATTTATGGTTAAAAAACTGACTACCATTAATCATATTGGTAGCACTCATAGCATGTTTATGATTAATCAAGTAAAACATACTACTGCAATCAATTTATAACTTTATGCAATCTACATATTACAAACTCACAGAATTCTTACTTATTTTTATTTTACTTCCCATTAGTTTTGCAATACCATACCCTATTGGTATAAAAGCAATTATTACTTTAATAGGATTGTTATATATTATTTTTGTGTTGTTTCGAATCGAAAAAGTGAAATTTGAAATTGTAAAACATCTCAATTGGAAGAATTTCTGGAAGCAAACAGCTTTTAAATTTTTAATAATAGCTATTGTAACTACAGTTTTTGTGTTTTTTACAAGTAGAGCTAATTTATTTATAGTGC
Organism: Flavobacteriaceae bacterium; assembly: GCA_003443635.1. NCBI lineage: Bacteria > Pseudomonadati > Bacteroidota > Flavobacteriia > Flavobacteriales > Flavobacteriaceae > Flavobacteriaceae bacterium. Next base: position 1,745,249 of record CP031964.1, read on the forward strand.
CTTTAACCAAGCCCAAATTATGGATAATTATATTATTTGTTTATAGTTTTCTTTCGGTATATCCTCAAGAATTAATTTATAGAACTTTTTATTTTAAGAGATATGAATCATTATTTAAAAATGAAAATTTATTTATTTTCGTTAATGCAATTGTATTTTCGTTAGCACATATATTTTTTAAAAACACTTTAGTTATTATATTAACATTTATTGGTGGCATTCTTTTTGCTATAACTTTCAAACAAACTAAATCAACATTATTAGTGAGTATTGAGCATGCTCTTTTTGGATGTTGGTTGTTTACAGTTGGAATGGGAAATATGCTTGGTTTTCCGTCATAAATTAAAAAACAAGCAACCATTTACATAAAAGTTGCGTCTGTATAAATAAATATAAACAAATTAATCATTTAATGAAAAACTTATTACTTAGCCTCAGCATCACATTTTTATTAGCTTCATGTGCTAGTATTGAAAAATACAATTTACAAGTTACAAAACAGCATTCTGTTGAAGATTTACATGAAGACGTAGATAAAGCTTACAAACAACTAAAACGACATCATCCTCATTTATATCAATATACTCCAAAAGAAACATTAGATTTTAAATTTGATAGTTTAAAAAAAGCTATTACTGAACCAATGGATAGTCGTACATTTTTTAAACAATTGGCAGCAGTAACAAAGTATGTTGGTCAAGGGCACATGACTTTAACTCCTCCTGGAAAACGATTCACTAAAAAAGAACGTAAAGCTTTAAGAGGTTCAAAATTTGATATTGTTAATTTAGACTATGAATATTTAGATGAAAAATTATGGATTGTCAATGCAAGAGGAAAAGACTCAATATTAATAGGAAGTGAAGTTATAAAGGTAAATAATGAAACCCCTCAAGATTTAATAAAAAAATATAAAAAAACGATTGTATCAGACGGATATAATACAACATTTCACGATAGAGTAGTTGGTGCTCGCTTTTTAAGTTATTATGCAAGAGATAAGGGGCGTTTTGATAGTATTTCATTAACTTTAAAAAATTCTGATTCTACATTTATTAAAAAGTACAAACGAACTCTTAAATCCGAACAGGTATTAGCTTTAAAAGATTCTACTAAAATAGACTCTACTAAAATTGTAAAAACGCAGAAAAAGAAACTAACTAAAGTAGAGAAAAAAGCTAAAAAAGCCGAAAGTAAAGCAAAATGGAAGTACAATCAAAAATATGGATATATAGCATCAAGGAAAGAATATACCAGAAATTTAAATTTTATTGGAAAAGATAGCGCAGTAGCGGTATTAAAAATAAGAGGCTTTAGTAATGGGAAATATAAAGAGTTTTATGCAGAGAGTTTTGGTAAAATTGATGCTCGTAATACTAAAGCATTAGTGATAGATTTAAGAGATAATTTTGGAGGACGTTTAAATGAAGTAACTCATTTATATACATATCTTGCGAATAAAAAATTCACGATGATTAATCCTAGTGAAGTGAATAGTAGGATTCCATCTCTAAAATTTTTAATGAGTAATACAACATCTACAGTTACTAAAATGTTTGTAGGGTTAGCATCTCCAGTTATACTAGTACAAAACCTGTTAAGAACAAGTAAAAAGGATGGGAAACTATATTATAGATTTAAATCTTCTAAAGAATCTGAACCTAACTTATTACATTATAGAGGCCCTATTTATGTGTTAACAAATGGCAATTCATTTTCAGGATCTTCTTTATTATCTACACAATTACATGGTAACAAACGTGCAACTTTTGTAGGAGAAGAAACTGGTGGTGCTTATAATGGCACAGTAGCTGGTCTTTATAAGATTTATGAATTACCAAATACTAAGGTAAGAGCGAGAATAGGTTTAATGCATATAGATGCTCCTTTTAAAGTAACTCCAGATGGTTATGGTATAAAACCTGATGTAGAAATTCTCCCTACAATTCAAGATAGATTAGAAAAAATAGACCCAGAACTGGAGTGGGTATTAAAAGACATTGAAAGTAAAAAATAAGATTTACGTCTATTAAAAAAAGCATTTTAAAAATTCGTAAAAACCACAATCAAAATTGTACTTTTGCGAAATAATTATCACCAAAGAACAATCATTTTATGAGTAAATATGATGTAGCCGTTATCGGTTCTGGACCTGGAGGTTATGTGGCAGCAATTCGTTGTGCACAGCTAGGTATGAAAACAGCAATTATTGAAAAATATACAACACTTGGAGGTACATGTTTAAATGTTGGGTGTATCCCGAGTAAAGCACTTTTAGATTCGTCTCATCATTATGAAGATGCTATAAAACATTTTGAAGAGCACGGGATAGAAATCCCTGGGGAAATAAAAGTGAATTTAGAAAAAATGATTGCCCGTAAACAAGCAGTAGTAGATCAGACTACTGGTGGTATCGATTTCTTAATGAAGAAGAATAATATTGATGTATATCAAGGTTTAGGGAGTTTTAAAAATGCTACACATATAACTGTTTCTGGTGAAGAGACAACCAAAATAGAAGCAGCAAATACAATTATTGCTACGGGAAGTAAGCCTTCAAGCTTACCATTTATTACTTTAGATAAAGAACGTGTTATTACATCTACTGAAGCTTTAAAACTTAAAGAAATCCCTAAGCATTTAATTGTTATTGGTGGAGGTGTTATTGGTTTAGAACTAGGTCAGGTATATAAACGTTTAGGAGCAGAGGTAACAGTTGTAGAATATGCAAATCGTATTGTTCCTACAATGGATGCTGGGATTTCTAAAGAGCTTAATAAAGTATTAAAGAAACAAAAATTTAAAATCAATGCGTCTCATCAAGTAACTTCTGTTGAGCGTATAGGAGATGAAGTTATTGTTAAAGCCAATAATAAAAAAGGAGAAGAAGTAGAATTTAAAGGAGATTATTGCTTAGTGTCTGTAGGACGTGCTCCTTACACCAATGGATTAAATGCTGATGCAGCAGGAATAAAATTAGATGATAGAGGTAGAGTAGAAGTGAATGCACATTTACAAACATCTGCACCTAACATATATGCAATTGGAGACGTAGTTAAAGGAGCTATGTTAGCACATAAAGCAGAAGAAGAAGGTGTATTTGTAGCTGAAACTTTAGCAGGACAAAAACCTCATATTGATTACAATTTAATTCCAGGAGTAGTTTATACTTGGCCTGAAGTTGCTGCAGTGGGTAAAACAGAAGAAGAACTTAAAGAAGCAGGAGTATCGTATAAAACTGGTCAATTCCCAATGCGTGCTTTAGGAAGGAGTCGTGCTAGTATGGATATTGATGGGTTTGTGAAAATCTTGGCTGATGCAACTACTGATGAAATTTTAGGGGTACATATGGTTGGTGCTCGTGCAGCAGATATGATTGCAGAAGCTGTTGTAGCAATGGAATATAGAGCTTCTGCTGAAGACATTTCACGTATGTCTCATGCACATCCAACATTTACAGAAGCGATTAAAGAAGCTGCTTTAGCAGCAACTGACGATAGAGCTTTACATATTTAAACTGAACTTTGTTTCGGTTTCTTTAAATTGTTTAGAGATCATCCTGAACAAAGCAATCTTTATAAAAAATCTAAAAGCATTTACTTTAAGTAGATGCTTTCTTTGTTTATAACTTTTAATGTTAGTTTTTATAAAGTATTGACTTCGAATATTTAAAATTATAACTTCGCTTATCACATAGATATAAATCATTAAAACGAATTCATATCATAACGTTGTAAAACATTTAAACTGAATGAAAATAACATTAACAATAATTGCTGTAATCGGAGTTTCTTTATTAATATTTTCTTGTACAAATAAGACCAAAAAACAAGAAAGTGAAACGATTACTATTGACCCAAACGAATTAATACCTGGACCGATTCAACATGAAGATTTATCTGAAGACCAACTGACAAAAATTAAATCGATTCACAAGACTTTTGAGGAAGTTTATCCAATAAGTTTAGAGGAAACAGTTACAAATTTTAAACGAGACCTTAATATTGATAGAGAAATTAATCTTTGGCTAAAAATGAAAGGAACATTTGAGAACGTTCTGAATGAAAAGCAGTATAGCAAAGTTGAAGAAAGAAAGGACGTTTTTAAAATTATTCTTATGAGAACTATGATGCCGAAAAATGAAGTAAAGAGTAATGTTGAAATTAATGAGTTATCCGAAAATGATACTGATTATATATTGAGTGAATTTGAAAAACAAATGAATAAATAAAAACGTTTTACAACAATGGCTATAAGTAGTTGCTTGAGGTTGGTAAGTACCAATCGGAATATTCTCCGAATATTACTCACCCTGTGCCTTTTTGCTAACTTAGTACTTTAAGCAACTACTCATAGCCGAGAACGATAAGTGTAACATTTCAAAATTTTTGTAACCTGCCTAATAACTTCTACTAATAGATAAAGATTTCTTATTAACAGTAATATGTTCGTTATTAAACGATTGTATTTACGAGATAGCAATAATATAAGAACGGTGTATGCGTATGAGCTGTTGTTTAGGAAGTTTGGCTTTACCTGCTAATATTCCTGTTGATCTCGTATATCATAATGTTGTGATTGTGTATCATAGCGTTTCATGAGTTTAACAGCTTTTTCTGGTAAATTAGCCATCGCATAATTTTTACCAACAAATCCTTTAATATCCTCTAGCTTGGAAAAGTTCATAATCGTAATAAACTCTATTTCTCCTTGATTCTCTTCAGAAACTCTGCGAAGTATTTGCATACCAAGGTAACCAGGTATCTGTTTGTTAGCGATGCCTGGCATAATATCCTCTTTTAATAGTGTCTCGTAAGCTTCGGCATTTTCAGGAGCTGTATAACCGTGCCATATACGTTGTATCATAATTTACATTATCTTTTTTAGTAATAATCAGTTTCATCTAAAAACCCTTAAATGCTATCCATTTCCTATAACATCTAAGAATCAACGAAAACAAATTTGTTTTCATTGCTAAATTATACCAAATCTTCTAAACTTGTTATAATTATACTTCGATATCATTTTGTGATGTGTCATTGATAACGCTCCAAAACCTGCAACACTTCTTTTTTATAACTTCGACTTATAGGTAATGCTTTGTTGTTAATAGTAATATGCTCGTTAGTAAAAGATGAAATACGGTTAATAGCAATAATATAAGAACGGTGTATACGTATGAGCTGTTGTTTAGGAAGTTTGGCTTCAATAACACTAATGGTTTCACGAGTGACAATAACTTGTTCTGTTAGATGTATCTTGATATAATCACTATAACTTTCAATATAAATAATATTGTTAAAATCAATTTTAATCATTTTTCGATCAGAACGAACAAACATAAAATCGATTGCCTCCGATTCTACTAACGCTTTCGTTGGAGTAGGAGTATACACATTAAAATAAGTATTTACAGCTTTTAGTAAACGTTCAAACGAAATAGGTTTAAGTAAATAATCTACCGCTTGTAATTCAAAACCATCTACAGCATAATCGCGGTAAGCTGTTGTAAAAATAATTTTGATTTCACTATTAATAGATTTTGCGAAAGAAATACCTGAAATATCAGGCATATTAATATCTAAAAAAATGAGATCAATCGTTTGCGTGCTAATGTTATTAAAGGCTTCCATTGCACTCTTACACACTGCTACAACATTTATATGTTCAATTTTAGATAAATGTGTAGTTATAACATCTCTTGCAACAGCTTCATCGTCTACAACAATACAAGAAATGGTTTTAGACATTGGTATTAGAATTTAAAATTAAATCTACTTCAAACATAGTATTTTTAGTGTAGATATTTAATTGATAGTTGTTTTTATAAAGGATTTCTAAACGTTTTTTTATATTATCTAACCCAATGCCTTGATGCTTACTTTTGGTAGACTCTGTTTTGTTTTTAATATTGAAATGAATATGGTTCGCATCACATGAAATACTAATATTGATTTGAAGTTCTCCATTTTCAATCCACCCATGTTTAAAACTATTTTCAACAAAAGGCAATAATACCATTGGTGTTATTTTATTGTGATGGGATTGATAATCCTCTAACAAGTTTACATTTAAGCGATCGTTAAAACGAAGTTCTTCTAATGAGATATAATCTTTTATATGATTAACCTCGTCTACTAGATTTACAAAAGGTTTATTGATTTGATAGAGTAGGTAATCTAATAAATTAGATAGTTTTAATATCATTTCTGGTGTTTCATCAGCTTTCTTTAAAGCAAAGCCATATATAGTATTTAAGGTGTTGAACAAGAAATGTGGATGAATTTGCATTTTAAGATAATTCAACTCATTCTCTTTTAATTTAAGCTGTGTTTCTAATATTTTAGTTTCTAATTGCTTGGCTTTTTCAGTATGTTTTAAATTAATTTTTAAGAGTTTAAAGGCACTTACTACTATTACAACCAAATAAATACAAGTAACAATAAAAAGCCCATTTCTACTTATAGGAATCATATCTTCAAACTTAAAATTTGATAAATATGTTAAGCTGAAAAAAATAGAAAACGAGATAGCAAATACAGAAACAATTAATGTATATAAGCTGTAAAGACTAAATAAAAGATAACGCTTTGTAATTAGATACTCAGGAATTAACTTGTAAATAACCACATAGGTTGTTGCTATGGTAACTGGCATTAAAAACAATGAAAAATAAAAAACATTGCTATAAATTTTATTATCAATTCCAAAAACATAGGTGTAAAATAAAAGAACACTAAACCAAAAAAATGCATGTAACAGTATTTGTTTTAATTTTTTGAATATGAATTGTCTTGAAAGCATTTTAATAATATATCCTTACAATAATAGTTTATTTTTGATTGAGGCAGAAGTTTTGTAGACGAATAACAATTTTAGCTCTGGTTTTGACATTGATGTTGTTTTTGAGGTTAAACCTGTTATTCATCGCATTTTAATTTTTTTAGAAAAACTCTAAACTATGTTTGCAATAAGTTTAATTAAAAATCATCAATCATGAACATATTATTACAGTTAATGTCAATATCAAAACTATTAGTATCCAATCCATTTGCAGATCGCTTTAGAGAAGGTGGTCCAATGATGTATTTTATTTTAATATGCTTGTTACTATCGTTATTTTTTATTGTAAAAGCATTTATAAAACGAAAAAATGATAGTATTCGATCAAAAAAAATGATAAGATTAGCAGCAGATACAGGTTTACTAGGGTTAGTAATAGGCTGTTTGGGATCTGTTACTGGTTTAATACAATTATTTGATGTGGTTGAAGCTGTTGGTAATGTAAGGCCAGATTTGTTTTCGGCAGGACTTAAAGTCTCTTTATTGACCATCACTTTTGGGCTAGCTTCGTTTGTACTTGTTAGAATAGCTATTCTCATTTTAAAATGGATGGAAGAATTGCGACAATGAATGGTTTTGATCGAAAAGAATTCCTTGACACTTGCCTTAGCTTTTAGTCAAAACCTGTATTGAGTTTGCTATAATCTGTTATTCTGAATAAACACAAAGCATTTACTCCTAAAGTAGATGCTTTTTTGTGTTTGATTTGACGATTCATATTAAAATTTATTTGATATATAAATTTTCTTATAAAATTTAACTCATTCAAAAAGTATTTTCACTAAGTTAGTAGTTTAGTTAACTCAATAGCATTTTATATCTGCAGATAAGCGTATTAAGTTTGATAAAACTTTATATTATGAAAACACAAAAATTACCACAAAACTATTTAGATTTAAAAAAGGCAAGATGTGTTAAATCTACTCATTTTAACTCATTAATTGTAATGAGCTTTGTATTTATGATGACTTTATCGAACTCTATTCTCGCTCAAAGTATATCTGATGAATCAATAATCGTTACAGGTTTAGAAAACCCTATAATAGAAACCGTTAAAGAATATGTTCAAATTAAAGGTATTGTAAGTGATAAAGAAGGACCGTTACCTGGAGTTACCATCTTATTAAAGGGAACAACTATTGGTACGTCATCTAATAGTAAAGGAGAGTTTACCTTTCCTAGAAATCTTAATTCGGGAGATATTTTGATGTTTAGTTATATTGGATATAAGACTAAAGAAGTGACAATTAAAGAGAATACATCATTTATAAAAATGACTATGGAAGAGGAAGATATAAATATCTTCGAATCGTTACAAACAAACAAGCCTTATAAAACAAAGCGTAAATCACTATAATATTCTTAATGAAATTAATAATATTTATTGGATTCTTTGTTTTTGTCATTCAATTACAAGCTCAGATATCTGATTTTAATCATATTGATTTTCATAAAGCAGATACTAAAGCACTGACATTTAGAAAAGAAAACCTTAAAGATTTACCGAAATTAGCATATAAACTAACATCAGATTTAGATACTGATGTAGAAAAGTTTAGAGCTATTTATATGTGGGTAACTGCTAATATTGCTAATGACTATAATTTCTTTTTAAAACATAAAGCTAAAACACTACGTTATAAAGAAGATAGCCTTAAGCTCGAATATTGGAATGAAAAGTTTAGAAAAAAACTGTTTAAAAAGCTCCTGAAACAACAAAAAACCATTTGTACAGGATATGCTTATATGGTAAGGGAGCTTTCTAAACTAGCTAATTTAAACTGTCAGATTGTAAATGGTTTTGGGAGAGTAAGTGCTACAGATATCGAGAGGTTTGATACTCCAAATCATTCTTGGAATGCTGTTAAATTAGAAGGAAAGTGGTATCTCAGTGATCCAACTTGGGCTAGTGGGCTTATAAATGCAGATAATGGTAAATTCAAGTTTGAGTATAATGATGGTTACTTTTTAACACACCCTAAACTTTTTGTTAAAAATCATTATCCTATTGATAAAAAATGGATGCTTTTAAATGAAAATAAAGCTCCTTTATTTGAAGAGTTTTTAGAAAACCCAGTTATTTATGGTGCTGCCTATAAAAAAATATTATATCATAATACACCTCAGAAATTATATAATGAGATTCTTAAAAAAGAGAAGGTTATATTTGAATATCAATTAATAGCACCAGTAAATATAAGTGAAGTGGGTTTAATAATTGATAATGGTTTTGAGGGCAAAACTGTAAAACCTAAGATAACTCTTAGTGATAATAATATTCTAACTTTAGAGTATCAATTTGATAAAAAAGGACTTTATGATGTTCATTTTTTTATTGGAGACGATTTAATTTCTACTTATACGTTTAAAGTAAGGAGTTAGATAAGGTTTTTATTAAATAAATTAGTTATTTAATTATAAATTTGATGCAATGAAAAAATGGATTAATCGTAAAAAGATTATCATTTTTATAATAGTTATTTTACTGTTGTTATTATGGGTAGAACTTGGCGTTGGGATTTTTGGATCTCCTATTGCTGGTGATTAAAATTATTTAACCTTAGACCCATACAATTCAATATCTGCAGTTGTCCAATTTTCTTTAATTAGGCGTTCCATTTTAGTTATATTTTCAATGTCATCTAATTTTTCGTAGGCGAGTTTTAATCCATGGTATGCCCAACCATTTTTAGGAAGTCGTTTTAAATCTTCGTTATAAGTATCAATTGCATCATGATAGTTACCAGCTTTAATTTGTATATCTCCTAAATGATGTCTGATAGAAAAAAACCAATCAGGAGGTTCATTATAATTTAAGCTATCTTCTATAATAACAGCTTCTTTTAATAGAACACTACTTTTTTCAAAATCACCAGCTATTGCTAATAATTCGGCTTCTAAAACACGACTAGCAATTTGTATTAATGTTCCTACCGAATTAATATCCCAAATAGTAATTTCATTTAAACTTTCATCTTTAGCATAGCTTTTTAATGCAGATAACTCCATTTTGGCTTTCTCCAAATTATTGATATTGGCATAAGCCATGCCTTTAGCGTAATGTTGTATTGCTAAAGGATATTTAAGAGAACTAGATTCTTCTCGTTCTAAAATAAGATTCCATTTACCAAATTTTACCATAGAGTAATAGGGTATTACATAGTAATGCTGTAAAGTTCCCCAACCAGGTTCAGCCATAATATCTGGGTGAACATGTTCAGAAACTTTATTAGCTCCTATCATTGCCCAATGACTATTGCCTTCTAAAGCAGCAGTAGCTGCCATAAAATGATAATTATGAGGATAGTAGGCTAAAGGGTATGCACCTTGTGCATGGCATATCGTGACATAAGTACTATCTGCTTTTACGGCATTAATATTTGCAATAGTGCCTTTATGGTAATCTCCAGTTCTGATATAAACATGAGATGGCATATGTACCAAATGCCCAGCGCCAGGTACTGCACCATCATCAAATATTTTTGCAGAATGATATGCACGTTCTGGTGTATCTGAAGCTTCTACTGCATGAATATAAAAATGATTAGCACCAGGATGTTTGGGTGATTTTTCTATAATAGTTTCTAAAACAGAAACAATTGGTTTGGTCCATGCTTTTTCAGTGCCATCTTTTTCATTGAGGTCCCATGGGTGTAAATTCATAACAGATTCTGCATACATCGTAGCTATATCTAAATCATCTGGAAATTTATCTAATAAATCTTTTAAAGCTTCAGAATATGCAATATCTAAATACGAACGATCTTCAGGAGGTGATATCGCATAACGCTTAGCCATTGCTTGTATTAAACCTTGTTCTTTTTCTGTAGCATTTTTAGAAAGTTTTACAGCTTGTTGAATGGCATTATAGGCACGTTCATAATGATCATCTTCCATTCCTGCGTTATAATTAGGACCTAGTACATAAGCATAACCCCAAAATGCCATAGCACAATTGGGGTCGAGTTTTGTGGCATAAAAAAAAGAACGTGCAGCTTCTGCATGATTAAAACCATAAGCAAGAACTAAACCTTGGTTAAAATAGCGTTGTGCTAACTTATTTTTTGTGGAAATAGGATATTTTAAAACGTCTAATCCATCAAAAAGAGGAGCAATGTTGTCTTTTTTATACCAATCTACATCTGTTATACGTGGTGTACAACTGTATTTTGATTGAGGAGGGGATTTGGTAATAATATAATTTTCTGTAGTATTATTTTTTTTGCAGGAAGTTGTTAATAATAATAGGGCATAAAAAAGTAATGATAACTGTTTCATGATCTTAATTAATTGATTTATAGTTTTTTAATAAAATAAAGATACGAAAAATGTAATTGTCATTTCTCTACATCACTATGTTTTAAAATGATAGTAGTATATTTATTACATTAAAAACAGATTGTTATGAGAAACCTATTTACTTTGTTACTATTATGCTCAAATTTAATTATGGTAGCTCAATCAGATATTAAAACCATACAAAATGAAATTGATCAAACAGTTTGGAAACCTTTTCAAAAAGCATTTGAAACTTTAGATGCTAAAGCCTTAAATGCGATTTATGCAGAGAAAACACTTAGAGTAACACCTCAAGGAATTGATACTAAAGAGGCATACAAATCATTAAATGTTGAACGCTTTAAAGCATCAAAAGATGGTAATGTTTCTATTAAATTAGATTTTTGGTTTGATAGCCGCTTTACTAATGGAGATACTTCTTACGAAGTTGGATTTTACAGAATCGCAGCTACGATAAATGGACAAACTAATAACAGTTATGGACAATTTCATATTGTAATAAAAAAAATAAATGATATTTGGAAAATCACTCAAGATTGGGATACGACTACAATTAATGGTCATATAATTGATAATACTGATTTTGAAAAACAGTTACCTTTAAAATTTTGACTAAAAGATTATTGACATTTAGTTATTTTCTCTTATTACGTCTGTTATAGTTTTTATCTCCTCTAGTTTTAGGTTTTTTATATTTTTGAGCAATCTTAAATTTATATGAGCCTCCAAGGTTTTCTTTTTGATTCTTTTCTGATTTCTCATGAAATGCAGGGCCAGGAGCATTTTCGTCTGTTTTTCTTTTATGAGGATTATTAGGTTCTTTTAGCTGAGGGCGCTCTTCTTCAATAAGCTCATTAGAAACTTCTACAGTTTCAGGAAAATCTAATACAGGAATATGTATATGCATCAATGCTTCTATATTTTCAATATATTCTTTTTCTTTTTCAGTAGAAAAAACAAGAGAAACCCCTTGTTTTTCAGCACGTCCAGTTCTACCAATCCTATGAATGTAATTTTCAGGATAATCAGGAGTATCAAAATTAATAACATGAGAAATATTATCGATATCTAAACCGCGAGCCATTACATCTGTAGCAATTAAAATCCTGTTTTCACCTTCTTCAAATTGTTTGATACTGCGAAGCCTATAATTTTGTGTTTTGTTAGAATGAATTACGCAACACTCATCATGAAATAATTCTTCTAGCTGATCAAACAAGCGATCTGCCATTCGCTTATATGCTACAAAAATTAATACCTTAGAGTATACCTCTTCATTTTTTAATAAATGATTTAGTAAATTAACTTTGGTATAAAAATTAGGAGCATTAAAACGTTGTTGAGAAATATTCTCTAAAGGCGTACCAGAAACCGCTACAGAAACTCGTTTTGGGCTAATAAAGAATTCATCAATAATTGCATCAACATCTTTAGTCATAGTAGCAGAAAACATAATATTCTGCCTGCGCTGCGGTAAAATATCGAAAATATTAACTAGTTGATGTCTAAATCCTAAATCGAGCATTACATCAACTTCGTCAATAATTAATTTCTGAATAGATTTTAATTGCAATACACGACTTACTGCTAAATCATATAAACGCCCAGGGGTAGCTACTAAAATATCAATTCCCTCTGCAATTTGACGTTTTTGAGTATTAATATTAGTGCCTCCATATACTCCAAGGATACGCACATTAATATATTTAGATAATTTTTCGATTTCGTCAACCACTTGCACTACAAGCTCTCTTGTAGGAACCAGCACTAAAACTCTAGGATTATCTTGAGTAGAATATGCTAAGTTCCTAAGAATAGGAAGTGTATAAGCAAATGTTTTTCCTGTTCCAGTTTGCGCAATACCTACAACATCTTTTCCAGAACCAATAATACTAAAGGATTTTTCTTGAATTGGTGTAGGGTATATAAACCCTAAATCATCAATAGCATTGTATAAAGGCGTGGTTAATTTTAAGTCTTGGAAAGTCACATCAAAAATTTAAGCAACAAAGGTAATGTATTCTTTAATAATGTGTGGTTTATTATTCTTATCTGATTAACTTTACACGCTTAAAGAATCTTAAATTCTATTGCGAACAAAACAAATAATATCGTTTGAAAATATTGAAGAGTTCAGTCAAAACTTATTGGCTTGGGCGCAGCAGTATAAAACTGTGGTTTGGTTAGACTCTAATAACTATAGTAAGAGTAAATCAAATTACGATATAATTTTAGCAGTTGGAGCACAGACGTTTTTAAAATCGGAAGTTACCAATGCTTTTGATAAACTAAAAAAATATCAAACAGAAGTAGAAGATTGGATCTTTGGCTATTTAACTTACGATTTGAAAAATGATGTTGAGAATTTAGAATCTAATAACTTTGATGGATTAAATTTTCCTGAGCTATACTTTTTTCAACCTCAAAAACTCTTTTTAATAAAAGGAAATCAAGTAGAAGTTCAATATTTAAAAACTATTGAAGATGATATTGAAAGTGACTTAAATATTATAAAAAACAAATGTCATTTCGAGCAATATCAAAAAACTGCAACGAACGATATTAAAATAAAACTACGTATTCATAAAGATGAATATTTCGATAAGGTAAACAAAGTGTTAGCACATATACATCGAGGTGATATTTATGAAGCTAATTTTTGCCAGGAATTTTATGCTGAAAACACGGAGATTAGCCCTTTAAATATCTATAATAAATTAGATGAAATATCACAAGCTCCTTTTGCTACTTTTTTAAGACTAGATGATAAATATTTATTGTCTGCTTCACCTGAACGTTATATTAAGAAAGAGGGTTTAAAAGTTACATCACAACCTATAAAAGGTACAGCAAAACGTTCTAATAATTTTGAAGAAGATTATAAACTAAAGGAAGATTTAAAAAAAGATACTAAAGAACGTAGCGAAAATATAATGATTGTAGATTTAGTAAGAAACGATTTGTCACAAACTGCAATTAAAGGAAGTGTTACTGTTGAGGAATTATGCAAGGTATATTCTTTTAAGCAAGTACATCAAATGATTTCTACGGTGACTTCAAAAGTGAATGAGAAAATACATCCAGTAGACATTATTAAAACAACTTTTCCTATGGGAAGTATGACAGGTGCTCCAAAAATTTCAGCAATGCGTATTATTGAAGCATTAGAAGAAACTAAACGTGGGTTGTATTCTGGAGCAGTAGGTTATTTTATGCCTAACAATGATTTTGATTTTAATGTTATTATTCGCAGCATTTTATATAATGAATCAAAAAAGTATGTGTCTTATTCTGTTGGTGGAGCAATTACTGCAAAAAGTGACCCTTTAAAAGAATATGAAGAATGTTTAGTAAAAGCAAAGGCGATGCGAGAAGTTTTGGAAGATCAAACTTTTAAATATCAAAAATCAATCCTCAAAATTGTAAATTAGTAATTTAAAAAACAAAAGTGACTCATAATTTTGTTAGATCAGTTCAAAAATCATATTAATCAAAACTTATCGTTTTTAACTGATAGCAAACTTCTTATCGCTATTTCTGGAGGAATGGATAGTGTTATGCTAACCCATTTATGCTATCAGTTAAAGTTAAACATTGTTTTAGCTCATTGTAATTTTAACCTTAGAGGAGATGAAAGCGATAAGGATGAGAGTTTTGTAATAGAATTTGCTGAGGACATAGGAATAGAAGTTTTTGTACAGAATTTTGATACTATAACTTATGCAAAAGAAAATAAGTTGTCGATACAAATGGCAGCACGCGAATTACGATACGATTGGTTTAATGATTTGGTAGAACAATTAGAATTTGACTATATACTAACTGCACACCATGCTGATGATAATCTAGAAACATTTCTAATTAATTTGTCTAGAGGTACTGGTTTGGAAGGTTTAACTGGAATCCCTGTAGTTAATGAAAATATTGTAAGGCCATTATTACCGTTTTCAAGAAAAGATATTAATAAGTATTTAGAGTTTAATAAATTGACTTATAGAGAAGATAGTAGTAATTCTTCAACTAAATATTTGAGAAATAAACTACGTCATGAAGTACTTCCAGTTTTAAAAGAAATTAACCCTCAACTTCTAGAAAGTTTTAATAAGACACAAAACCATTTAAAGGATTCACTAGAAATTATAAACGATAGAATAGATACAATTTCAAATAAAGTGATCGATGTTATTTCAGAAAAAGAGATTCATTTTAATATTGAAAAAATAAAAAAATTAGACCATTCTAAAGCTTATTTATATGAATTGCTAAAGGGTTTTAATTTTACTGAATGGAATGATATATACCATCTACTGCAAGCTCAATCTGGGAAACAAGTGTATTCAAGTACACATCGTTTACTTAAAGATCGAGAGGTATTAATTTTGACGAAGAAAGATATTAATGAAAAACAAATCATCTATATTAAAGAAAAAGAAAAAGAAATAGTGACACCTTTAGGTATTTTATTTATTGATAATGTAGATGCTGTTTTAGAAAAAAACTCTAATAATATAGTTTATTTAGACGCCGATAAGTTTAAATACCCATTAATATTAAGGCAATGGAAAGATGGAGATTATTTTTATCCAGCAGGAATGCAAGGAAAAAAGAAGTTAAGTAAATATTTTAAAGACGAAAAACTATCACTTGTTGAAAAAGAGAATACATGGTTGTTATGTTCTGAAGAAGATATTATTTGGATTATAGGGAGGCGATTAGATAATCGTTTTAAAGCTACAAAAACTACAACTAACTGTAAAAAAATAACATTTAAAAATGCCTATAATTAAATCGGTTTATAATCCTCCGCTACCGTTTAAAAATGGACATTTTTCTACTATTTATTCTGCTTTATTACGAAATGTAAAAGATGTATTACAAGAGCGAGAACGGTTAAAACTTCCTGATGGCGACTTTTTAGATTTAGATTGGAGTTATACATCTACTAAAACAAAAAAACTCATTGTTGTTTTACATGGTTTAGAGGGTAATGCACAACGACAATACATGTTAGGAACTGCTAAAATTTTTAACCAAAATAATATAGATGCTGTTTGTGTAAACTTTAGAGGGTGTAGTGGAGAAGAGAATTTAAAATATAAATCATATCATTCTGGAGAAACTGAAGACTTAAAAGTAATACTTAATTATATAATAGATACAAAAGTATATAATGAGATTTATTTAAAGGGGTTTAGCCTAGGCGGTAATGTAATATTAAAATATTTAGGAGAAACTAACAATATTCCAAATCAAATAAAATCAGCAATATCAATCTCTGCACCTTGCCATTTACATGGATCGATGCTGGAACTACATAGGTTTAAAAATGTGTTATATAAAAATCGTTTTAAAAAGCATTTGAAACAGCATTTAAAATTAAAACAAAAGCAGTTTCCAGAAAAAGTAACTATAGAAGATATTAATCGTATTAAGACTCTTAAAGATTTTGATGATATTTACACTTCAAAAGCAAACGGATTTAAAAATGCCCTAGATTACTATGAAAAATCAAGTAGCCTTCAGTTTTTAAAATATATTAGTATACCTACATTAATTATTAATGCTCAAAATGACTCATTTTTATCTCCAGAATGTTTTCCTATTGCTGAAGTTAAAGCAAATTCGAATTTATATTTAGAAATACCAAAATATGGTGGACACGTTGGGTTTTATCAAAAAGGAGAGTTTTATTATAACGAAACTAGAGCTTTAGAGTTTGTGAATATTGAAATTTAGTTTAATAAAACTCTTGTTTTTACTATATCTATTAATAACAACATTTTTATGAGATTGATTGAAATAATATATTTTTAGCATATAAAAAACCATTTATTTATGATAAAGCATAACCATCTTTATATATTATTCTTTTTATTTATTTATGCTTGTAACTCTAATAGAATTAATACATCTAATGATTTAGAAGCAAAGATTCAAAGAATAATAACATTACAAAAAGAAGCTAAAGATAGTATTAGTGACTCTACATTAATCGATTTAAAAGAAGTAGATGATATCATTAATAATAACAAAAATATTCCAGATACTTTAAAAACTGAAAACATTTTTAGGAAAGGATATTACTTTAAGCAAGTTAAGAATTTGGATTCGGCTTCTTATTATTTTCATAAAACTATAGATGTTATAAATACACCTATAACTAGAGATAGGGAGCTGACATATTTTTGGAACACATGGCAATTAGATTTTGAAAAAGAAAATTATACAAATACTATTAGTGTTGCCAATAAATATATAAAATTAGTAGGGACAAGAAAAGATTATGATGGACTAAAACGAGCGTATAATATCCTTGAAAGAACTTATTTAGAGTTGAGGCAATATGATATTGCATTATTAAACAATGAGTTAGCACAGAAAACATCAAGTTTAGCTTTTGATATTGAAAGTGCTTGTATTACAGCAATATCTAGAGCGAATATTTATTATTATTACCTAAATAAAAGAGAAACAGCTTACCAAATATTAGATAGTATATCAAACTTAAGCGAGTATAATGATGAAGTAAAAAGGCAGCTATATAGGCAATATGGTATATTAAACTATGAAGATAGTAATTATGAAAAAGCTATTGCTAATTATAAAAAATCTTTAACGTTTTTAAAGAAGAATAAAAATATTGTAAACGATTTTGATACAGAAATGTTGCAAAGCTATACTAATATAGGAGAGGCATATATTGAATTAAAAGATTTAAAAATTGCAGATAAATATATAGATTCGGCAGATGTTCATGTTAATATAAATACCGACTTTAATGACCTTTCATTTTTAAATCAAAAAAAAATGATTTCTAATTATTTAGGACGAAAAGGAGTTGATAATGTATTAAATAGCTATAATAAATTATTGAATACTCAGAATGAATTTCATAAAAAACTTATTGGAGAACGATTACATGCACTTAATTCGGCTAATGAAAATGAAAAATTATTATCTAAAAAAAATCAAGCAATAGAGATAGAAAATATTAAACTTGAATCTAGGCAATTGTTTTTTATAATTTCATTTATCTTATTTTCTATTATCGGTTATTTATTCTTTAGACAAAGAAAATTTAGATTTGAAAAAGCAGAACTTAAAATGCAACAGCGTTTATTAAGATCGCAAATGAATCCTCATTTTACGTTTAATGCATTGTCAACTATCCAAAATGAAATAAAAAACAACAAAGAGTTAGCTTCAACATATTTATTAAAGTTCTCTAGATTATTAAGACTTATTTTTGAAAATTCGACACAAAATTATGTACAATTAGAAGATGAGTTAGAATTGCTCAAAAAGTATATGGATTTACAGTTAATGAGTTTTCCTTCAAGATTTACTTATAATATCACTTTAAATGATATAGATGAAGAAGATTTGTTGTTTATTCCACCTATGATAATGCAACCCTTTATAGAAAATAGTATCGAACATGGGTTTTTAGGAATTCATTATGAAGGGAAAATAGATATTTCTCTATCTCTTAATAATAAATTTATAAGCTGTAGCATTGATGATAATGGAATAGGTATAAATAAATCTAAATCTAAAAATAAAGAATCGATGTCTACAAAACTTATTTCAGATTTTATTTTTAAAACGACTCAATCAAGAATATCAGTTATAAACAAAAAAGAAATATCGGTAAATGAAACAGGTGTTAAAGTGGAATTTTTTATCCCTTATAAATTAACAGAGAATGGTTAGAGCTTTAATTATAGATGACGAATCTCAAATGCGAGATGACATTAGAAACAAAATAACAACTTATTTTAATAATGAAATTGAAATAATAGGAGAAGCTGATAGTGTGGTATCAGGCTTAGCTTCAATTAAAAAACTTGCCCCTGACTTATTATTTTTAGATGTGCATTTATCTGACGGGACTGCATTTGATATTTTAACACAGTTAACAAAAAAAGCATTTGATATAATATTTATAACTGGTTTTGATAATAATGCCATAAAAGCTATAAAAGTCGGCGCTTTAGATTATATTTTAAAACCTATTGATATAGAGGAGTTTAAAGAAGCTACAGTAAAAGCTATCAAAAATAAAATTACAGAAAACCCGATTGAAAAATTAATAGAAGTTTCTAATGAATATTTTAAGGGTATTGAAAAGCGTCGTATCATTTTAAAGACTGCTGATACTGTTTATGCTGTTTATGAAGATGATATACTTTATTGTAAATCTGAAGGGAACTACACAACTTTTCATACAATTCGATCAGAAAAAATAATAGTGTCAAAATCAATGAAAAAAAACCTTGAAATCCTTTCTGAAGATGTTTTTGTACGCTGTCATCAATCATATTTAATTAATAAAAAATATGCTTTAAAATATAATAAAAATGGAATACTTGTATTAAGTCAAGGTATAAAAATACCTGTTTCTAGTAGAAGAAAAGATTATACTCTTAAAAAAGTTTTTGACTAACGTATTTGAAGTTAATTATAACGCTTTTGAAATAAAGTCTATCGTATATATAAATGACTAATTATATTTTGTAATTAAGTTTTATATTGTTTTTTAAATGATGAAAAATCGAAAATTTATGAAAAAACACACCTGTAAAATTTTAACATTACTTTATCTATGTTTCTCCTGTCAAACGGATGATAATATAGTAATTGAAGAAAACATTTTTAGTAACGAATTAAATCAGAATGCGATAATTAGTTTGTCAGAAATATCAAATGAACCCCATCTTTTAAATAGAAAAACAGAACAATTAGAGAATCAAATGCAGTGGACTGCATTTTTAGTAGGAGAAACTTTGGTTTCTAATAGATTAGCTGAAAATGAGTTTGTTAATGTTTTAAGTATTCAAAACTCTAATACTATAAATTTGAGAGATTTACTTTTATCAATCAATAATAATTCTGCTTTTAAAAAGGCTTTTAGGAAACAATTCGATATATATTTAATCCCTCAAAATGAATGCGGTAGACCTAGAGGAGGCCCAGTGCTTACTGGAGGCCCAGGAGGAGGTTCTAATGAGTTAAAATTTTTGAACTTTATTAACTATTTAACAGTAATTAATTGTATAGAGCTTTATTTACCACATGGATATAATGCTTCTATAGCAGAAAATTATTCATCTGCTCATCCTTTAAATGCAATTCACTCAAATACGGCTTATATTCATCCTAGAGATTGCATAAATGATGATGTTCAAATATCACCGTTTAATTTGTTAAATGATAGTAATGTTATAATAGCTAGGCCATTAAGATCTAGTAATTGTAATTATGAAGAATATTCTGAAATTGATTTCACAGATTTTTTAAGTAATTAAGTAAATAGAAATAGTATTAAAATTTTAAAACTCCTTATAGAATTAATTCTATAAGGAGTTTTTTATTATTTAAAAACTGCTTGATAATCATTTAATATAAAAACGAATATGAAATAACTTACTTCGTTTATGAATCCTCTATTGTATGATTTTTTAATTAATATAATATTTAAACTAATTATTGAAAACATGAATTTAAAGAGTAGATTACTGTGAACAATTCCTTAGCAACTCAGGTAGAACTATTATTATTTAACAATGCCATCTCTTGTGATAAAGAAGAGTTATCCTTTCAAATAGAAAGCCATCCTTCCTATCCAAGTCTACATTCCATAACAGGAGTCCTAGATCATTTTAATATCGATAACATCGCTCTGGATGTCCCCATCAATCAAGAAACACTATCGCAACTCCCTAATTGTTTCTTAGCTCAGATCAAAGATGAAAGCGGAATGAGTTTTGTTATTGTGAACAACAATAATGAAGTTTATAATCTCATCTCTGGTGATAAGAAAAAACAAAATGTGTCCTCTAGTGAGTTTCTAGAGAAATTTACCGGCATCATCGTCGCTGTCGAAAAAACAGAAGGTATTGAACTTAAAAAAAATGACACCTCTAAAGTAAATACTATTCTTATCTCTTTATCTCTAATGCTCTTAGCTGGTCTTTTTATTAAAGTGAGCTCCAGCTTAAGTACTGCTGTCTACTTTTTATTATCTGCCATAGGTGTCTATATAAGTAGAGCTATTATAAAACAAGAACTGGGTGAACAATCTCTCTTAGGGGATGCCTTCTGTTCTCAATCTACTAATACAGGTAACAGTTGTAATTCTGTATTATCTTCTAAAGGAGCTCAATTTGGAAGGTATAAGCTAAGTGATTTTAGTATGATTTACTTTATTGGTCTATTGCTATCTACATTACTATTAACACTTATTGCAAGTAGTTTAACTATCGTATTTATTTTTAGTTTAATTGCCATTCCTGTGACATTGTATTCTATTTACTATCAATATGCAGTAGTCAAACAATGGTGTTTCTTATGTTTAAGTGTTACCGCCGTACTTTGGATTCAGGCTGCTCTTATTCTTTCTCTTAATTATAATTCTATTGTACTTTCTAATATTACTCTAAATGCTCTACTGGTGAGCTCCTTTAGTTTCTTATCTGTGTTTACCATCTGGAATATACTCTCTCCTAATATTAAACTCATCAAAGAACTTAAAGAGTCTAAGATCAAGTATTTTAAGTTTAAAAGAGATTACAGCTTGTTTGAGGCTTTATTAAATAAATCTACAGTTGTAGATACTACTATTACAGGTGCGTCTGAAGTTGTTTTCGGAAATCCTGAGGCACCTTTAAACATTACACTTATCACAAGTCCGTTTTGTGGGCATTGTAAACCTGTACATACCTTAATAGAACAGGTATTAAAAAAACATTCTGAAGAGGTTCAGATACACATTCGTTTTAGTACTCACCAGGATAATACGCCTTTAATTAATATTACCAGCAGGTTGTTGGAGTTGTATCATACTGAAAGCAAAGCAAAATGTTTAGAGGCCATGCATGACATCTATGGAGGCTTAACGTCTGAACAGTGGTTTAATAAGTGGGGAGAAACTAATAACAGAGCACCTTATTTAAATACGCTTAAACTAGCTAGTGAATGGTGTAAGGACAAAAACATCAACTTCACTCCTGAGATCTTAATAAACGGACGTTCTTTCCCTAAAGAATACGAACGTTCTGAACTGATCTATTTTATTGAAGATCTCTATGAAAATGCTAACCTGAAACAAACTAACACTTTACATAAAACTGTATAAATAAGTAAAGCCCAATTAAGGGCTTTACTGAACAAGATATTCTCTCGCGAAGAATAGACACAATTTGTGAGTGTCTTTAAATGTTCACAGCAAATATAATTTATTAATCATTTTATTATGAAAAATTTGAAAAAATTAAAAGGTGTTAAACCACTTACTAGAAAAGAACAGCAAACTATCAACGGTGGTGAATTAAATGCCGGTGGTGGGCTAACTGCCAGAGAAATAGCAAGGAAAAACGCTTGCGAAAGCGGAGGGGGTTATTTTTCTTGCCTTATTTACTCGTCAGGCCAACGATTTTGTTCTTGTAGCTGCCCAAGTAGCTGTAATCAACTATAGAACTTAACTATATCTTAGTAGTCGATTCATAATTATTGAATCGACTACTTCTATCAAAGAAAACTTGACATTAATACAATTTTTAAATATTGTAGTGATTTAAACTTTTTAGAAAACTAAAAAAGTGAAAGCGCTTACTAGAAAGGAACAAGAATTTATTAGTAGAGATTGTGAAGACTCAAATCATAGATAGTTGCGCTGAAAGTTACTGTAGATTATATAGGGATTAGTTGTTTGTGAGTGTACAAAAGATTGAAATACATAAATGCTACTGACCATTCTGTTTTGTAAGGAACTATAAATAAACTAAAAGAATGATAAGTTCTTTTTTACAAGCAAATCGAAACTAATAATTATAACTATTAATGATTGTAAGACTTTAATTAAATAAAGATACTGTCATAAGATCTAGTTGAAAATCAATTTAAACTAGGGATTAATAATATTCTCTCGCGAAGAATAGACACAATTTGTGAGTGTCTTTAAATGTTCACAGCAAATATAATTTATTAATCATTTTATTATGAAAAATTTGAAAAAATTAGGTAAAACCCTAAACAGACAAGAACAAAAAACTATTAATGGAGGAGAGCTTACTATTACACCAACTGGATGTGGTAATAGAACGTGCGGTGTAGGCTGTGCATCTAATCAAGAATGTGTCGAAATTTTCTGTGGCCCTGGCCCCAATGATGTTATATCTTCTGAATTTCAATGCATCAGTATTGTAAATCATAAATAGTTAACGTTTTAAACTAGTTCAATTTTTTTTGAACTAGTTTTTTAAATTATATTTTTTGAGATTAAAATTTCCATTTTACAAACAAGCCGAGGCTAAAGACTGTGGCCCTACCTGTATTAAGATCATTGCCAAACATTATGGTAAGACCATTAGTGCACAACAATTACGTGAACTCTCCGAAACCACTCGTGAAGGAAGTAGTTTGCTTGGTCTTAGTGATGCAGTAGAATCTCTTGGCTTTCGCTCTCTTGGAGTGAAACTCTCTTTTGAGAAGTTAAAACAAGCCTCCTTCCCCTGTATTGTACATTGGAACAAGAACCACTATATCGTGGTCTATAAAATAAAAAAAGATACTGTCTATGTCTCTGATCCTGCTCATGGGCTATTAACATACTCCAAAACTGAGTTTATCAAGTTCTGGATCGGTAACAATGCCAATGACGCTACTGAAGAAGGCATTGCCTTACTCTTAGAACCCACACCCTTGTTCTACAACGAAGAGTTTGATGATGACAAACAATCCTTTGGCTTTGGATTTATCTTAAAGTATGTCTATAAATACAAACGGTTTGTCGTACAACTAGCCATTGGTCTGCTTGCTGGGAGTCTATTACAACTCATCTTCCCATTCTTAACTCAAAGTGTGGTCGATGTCGGTATTAAAAATCAAGATCTCAACTTTATCTATCTCGTACTTGCAGCTCAACTCTTCCTCTTTATTGGTAGAGCTTCCCTGGAAATTATTCGGTCTTGGATTCTTTTGCATCTCAGTACACGTATTAATATCTCTCTGATCTCTGATTTCTTTATAAAGCTCATGAAACTCCCCATCTCTTTCTTTGATGTACGAATGACAGGGGATCTATTACAACGCATTAACGATCATAAGCGTATTGAAAGGATTCTAACCACCTCCTCACTTACCATGTTGTTCTCTTTCTTTAATCTGATCGTCTTTAGTTTTGTGCTGGGCTATTACAGCTTACAAATCTTTAGTGTCTTCTTCTTTGGGAGTTTACTATATGTTGGATGGGTACTCTTCTTCTTTAAACGTAGAAAAGAACTCGACTACAAACGGTTTCATGAAGTCAGTAACGAGCAGAGTAAGGTCATTGAGCTTATCAATGGTATGCAAGAAATTAAACTCCACAATGCTGAAAAACGCATGCGATGGAACTGGGAGTTTGTACAGGCACGCCTCTTTAAGATCTCTACCAAGAATCTTGTCTTAGAACAAACACAATCCGTAGGATCTAATTTTATTAATGAGCTCAAGAACATGTTCATTACCATTCTCTCTGCTAAGTTAGTGGTTGATGGAGATATTACGCTGGGGGCCATGCTGGCCATTACCTCTATCGTAGGACAGCTCAATGCGCCTATCAGTCAGCTTATTAGTTTTATGAGAGATGTCCAAGATGCTAAAATCTCTTTAGATCGTTTAGGAGAAATTCACAATAAAGAGGATGAGGAATTAGCTACTGACGAAAAAGTGAAATCACTCCCTGAGAATTCAGGCATTCAACTCAATAATATCTCTTTTAGATATATCGGAAGCTTAGAGCCTGTGATCAAAGGATTGTCCTTAACCATCCCTGCTAATAAAACAACTGCTATTGTAGGAGTGAGCGGTAGTGGGAAAACCACACTGATGAAACTCTTACTCAGATTCTATGAAGTCGAGAAAGGGGATATATCGATCAATAATTTTAATCTCAATAATATCTCTCAAAAGGTATGGCGTGAGCACTGTGGGGTGGTCATGCAAGAGGGGTATATCTTTAATAATACTATTGCTCATAATATTGCAGTGGGACAGGATTATGTCGATAAAGATAAACTAGCGCATGCTATTGATGTGGCCAACATCTCTGATTATATTGATAATCTCCCCCTGGGGGTGAATACTAAAATAGGAACTGAAGGAACAGGTCTTAGTACTGGACAAAAACAGCGTTTGCTTATTGCTAGAGCAGTCTATAAAAATCCGAGATTTCTATTCTTTGATGAAGCCACCTCGGCATTGGATGCGAATAATGAAACGGTGATCATGAAAAAACTAAATACTTTTTTTAAAGATAAAACGGCTGTAGTGATTGCACACCGATTAAGTACGGTAAAAAACGCACATCAGATCGTAGTGCTTGATGGAGGAAAGATCGTAGAAATTGGAAATCATCAACAGCTCATTAAACTAAAAGGAAACTATTACAACCTAGTCAAAAATCAACTCGAATTGGGTGATTAAAATAAAACTATATGCCAGAAAACAGTCAACACATAGAACTCCGCAGTGAAGAAGTCCAAGAGATTCTTGAAGCCACTCCTTCTTGGATGATCCGTTGGGGGAACATCTTAGTATTATCTCTCATCCTGATGTTCCTCTTTATCTCCTGGTTTGTAAAATATCCAGATATCATTGCATCCCAAGCACTAATCACAACTATAATCCCTCCTCAAAAAGAATATGCCACAATAAACGGTAAAATAGCATCTATTCTGGTCTCTGATAATGACACAGTAAGCTCTGGAACTCCTCTTGCCATTCTAGAGAACACAGCTAACTACAATGATGTCTTTCTTCTCAAGTCTATTATAGATACCATTACTGTTAATAATAAATCCTTTGAGTTCCCTATTGCTTCCATCCCTGTTTTAAACCTAGGAGATATTCAACAAAACTACGCTACCTTTGAACTTGATTTCTTAAGATATATCAATAACAAAAAATATCAACCTTTCTCTAATGAAGAAAATGCAAATCTCATCTCTAAAAAAGAACTCACCTTTAGACTACAAGTACAAAAAGCACAATACGAATCTGGAAAAGCTGAACTAGCTCTTCAAAAAAAAGATCTTGATCGTAATAAGGATATGTTTAATAAAGGTCTTATTGCTGCTCAAGCTTATGAGAGAGAAGAGGCTAATTATATTCGAGCTGAAAGTAATTTAACAAGTATTAGCAATTCTATCTCTCAAACCAGAGAGGCCATTAGTAATGCTAATAAAGCATCTAAAACCACTACAATTAATAAATCTACAGAAGAGGTGCTGCTATTTAAAACGGCAGTTCAATCATTTAATCAATTAAAACGCGCTATTAAAGATTGGGAGCTGCGTTATGTCTTACAGTCTAATACTGATGGAAAGGTCTCTTTTTTAAATACATGGACGGTAAATCAAACTGTTAATCAAGGGGATCTGCTTTTTACCATTATCCCTAAGGAGAACTCTGCCTATATCGCTAAATTAAAAACACCTGCTCAAAACTCTGGGAAATTAAAAGTGGGACAAAGGGTAAATATTAAATTGCAAAACTATCCTGATACTGAGTTTGGAACGCTACAAGGGCATATTGAAAGTATTGCTTTATTTCCTGATGAGGAAGGATTGTATCTGGTAAATACCTCTTTACCTAAAACACTGATCACTTCTTATAAAAAAAAAATCCCTTTTAAACATGAAATGAATGGGAGTGCCGAAATTATTACTGAAGACTTGCGCCTTATTCAGCGCTTCTTCTCCCAACTTAAAAATGTGTTTAACAACTAAAAATATTCTCTCGCGAGGTAATTAGACACAAACTGTGAGTGTCTTTAAATGATCACAGATTTAAATAATTATTAAATCTTATTATTATGAAAAATTTAAAAAACCTAGGCAAAGCCCTAAACAAAAATGAACAAAAATTAATTAGTGGTGGTTTTGGAGGGGTACCTATTGCATCTACTTGTGATTACAATTCATTACAATCTTGTTTAAATGCTTGTACACGCCCAGGGACAGAATGTGCTCCTTGCGCTGATAATAATCCTACTCCTGGCACTTATGAGTGTAGAGTTAGCGGTTTTATTATACCTTTTGGAAGATAATAACTTTAAACTGTAATTTAAAAGAGAGCAGATATATCTGCTCTCTTTTTAGCTTAAAGAATAATTAAAATTAATATTTATTATTATTTTTCCTACATTTAAGCAAACTAATTTTTATGCTTAAAAAAGTTTTTGCTAGCGCGGTATTTGGAGTAGAAGCTTCAACAATTACAGTAGAAGTTAATGTAGATAAGGGAATTGGGTATCACTTAGTAGGCTTGCCTGATAATGCCATAAAAGAAAGTAATTATCGTATTGCAGCAGCTCTGCAAAATAATGGATATAAAATTCCTGGTAAAAAAATCACGATTAATATGGCACCAGCAGATTTAAGAAAAGAGGGAAGTGCTTACGATTTAACTTTAGCAATAGGAATTCTGGCTGCATCTAATCAAATTAATGCAGATAATCTTGAAAATTACCTTATTATGGGAGAATTATCTTTAGACGGTAGTTTGAAACCTATTAGAGGAGCTCTTCCTATTGCGGTAAAAGCTAGAGAAGAAGGTTTTAAAGGCTTTATTTTACCAAATCAAAATGCTAAAGAAGCTGCAATTGTTAATGATTTAAATGTTTACGGTGTAGATACAATTGAACAAGTTATTGATTTTTTTGATAAAGGAAAGTTATTAGAACAAACAATTATAGATACACGAGAAGAGTTTTATAAAAGCCTAAATTTCCCTGAATTTGATTTTAGTGATGTTAAAGGACAAGAAAGTATTAAACGTTGTATGGAAATTGCTGCAGCTGGAGGACATAATATTATTTTAATAGGACCACCAGGTGCTGGAAAGACAATGCTGGTAAAACGGCTGCCAAGTATTTTACCACCAATGACATTACACGAAGCATTAGAAACTACAAAAATTCATTCTGTAGTTGGACGTGTAAAAGAACATACAGGTTTAATGGCACAACGTCCATTTAGAAGCCCACATCATACAATTTCTAATGTTGCACTTGTAGGAGGAGGAAGTTACCCGCAACCAGGAGAAATATCACTATCACACAATGGTGTTTTGTTTTTAGATGAATTGCCAGAATTTAAGCGTGAAGTATTAGAGGTTATGAGGCAACCTTTAGAAGATCGAGAAGTAACTATTTCTAGAGCAAAATTTACAGTAACATACCCATCGTCGTTCATGTTAGTTGCTAGTATGAATCCAAGTCCGAGTGGTTATTTTAATGACCCTAATGCGCCAGTAACCTCATCTCCAGCAGAAATGCAACGCTATTTAAGTAAAATTTCAGGCCCTTTATTAGATCGTATTGATATACATATAGAAGTAACACCTGTACCATTTGAAGAATTGTCAAATGAGCGAAAAGGAGAATCATCTGTAGAAATTAGAAAACGAGTTACCGCTGCTAGAAAATTGCAAACAAATAGATTTAAAGATTCAGATAAAGTACACTATAACGCTCAAATGAATACAAAGCAAATTGCTAAGTATTGTGTATTAGATGGTGATTCAAAAGAATTACTTAAAACAGCTATGGAACGTTTAAACCTTTCGGCCAGAGCTTATGATCGTATTTTAAAAGTATCTAGAACAATAGCTGATTTAGAAACTTCAGAACATATTTCAAAAGAACATATTTCTGAAGCAATTCAATATAGGAGTTTAGATAGGGAAGGATGGTTAGGGTAATTTTTTAAATAAAATAATTTATAACTACTACCATTCAACGATTTAACATTCTATAAACAACAAAAACAATCAATTATACTTACATTTAAAGTCTAATCAGAAATCAAACATATTATGAGTAACATTAAATTTAAATCAATAACACTGTTTAGTGCTATATTGCTTTTAGCCTTTACTGCTTGTCAAAAAGATAGTAGTAGTGCTTCAGCGAGTGATAAATTATCTATTGATTTTGAAAAGTACGAGTTAGACAATGGTCTACAGGTGATTTTACATCAGGATAAGTCAGATCCAATAGTATCCTTGGCTATTCAGTACGATGTGGGTTCTAATAGAGAGAAAACAGGACGTACAGGATTTGCACATTTATTTGAACATATGCTGTTTCAAAAATCAGAAAATGTAGGTGAAGATCAATTCTTTAAAAAAATTCAAGATGCAGGAGGAACTCTAAATGGAGGGACTAGTAAAAATGCCACAACATATTATGAAGTGGTGCCTAAAAATGCATTAGAGAAGATATTATGGTTAGAGAGCGACCGCATGGGGTTCTTTATTAATACTGTGACTGAAGCTGCTTTTGTTAATCAGCAAGAAGTTGTGCAAAATGAAAAACGCCAGCGTGTAGATAATAACCCTTATGGGCATACTAATTGGGTGCTAGATAAAGCGATTTACCCGGAAGGGCATCCGTACAATTGGCAAGTTATTGGAGAGTTAATTGATTTACAAAGTGCAACTGTTGAAGATGTTATTGAATTTTATGATAATTTTTATGGACCTAACAATGCAACTTTAGTATTGGCAGGTGATTTTGAGACTGATGATGCAAAGGCATTAATAGATAAATATTTTGGTGAAATTAAGCGTCGTAAAGAAGTAGCGAAATTAGAACCACAACGCGTAACGTTAAACGAAACAAAGCGTTTATATCACGAAGATAATTTTGCTAGAGCTGCACAATTAAATATGGTTTGGCCTACTGTGGAGCAATATACAGATGATGCTTATGCGCTTCGTTTTTTAGGGCAATTATTGTCTGATGGTAAAAAAGCACCAATGTATGAAGTATTGGTAAAAGAAAAAGAGCTAACAAGTAATGCTGTAGCTTTTAATGGATCACAAGTATTGGCGGGAGCTTTTAGAGTAATTATTACTGCTAATAATGGTAAAAATTTAACAGATGTAGAAGCTGCAGTTTTAGAATCTTTCAAACGTTTTGAAGAAAAAGGCATTTCTGATCGCGACTTAGAGCGCCTAAAAGCTGGTTCTGAAACTAATTTCTATAATGGTATTAGTAGTGTCTTAGGAAAAGCATTTCAATTGGCAGGATATAGTGTGGCAACTGGAGATCCTGGCTTCGTGACTCAAGATATCGAAAACATCAAAGCGGTAACTAAAGAAGATATTATGCGCGTATATAACACGTATATAAAAGATAAGCCTTATGTGATTACTAGTTTTGTGCCTAAAGGACAAATGGATCTAATTGCTAGTAATTCTGTAAAAGCTGAAGTTGTTGAAGAAGAGATTAAAGAAAATGTTGAAACTGTAGTTGCAGAAGCTGAAGAAGAAATTAAAAAAACACCATCTAATTTTGATCGTTCTATAGAGCCAGCAGATGGAGAAACACCAAAATTAAATATACCTGAATCCTGGACAGCAGAATTGTCTAACGGAATGAAAGTGTATGGTATAGAACAAACCGAAATTCCTATTGTAAATTTTAATATCAGAATTGATGGTGGGCATTTACTGGATTCGTTTGATAAAATAGGTGTTGCAAACTTACTTTCTGATATTATGATGGAAGGAACTGCTAATAAAACGCCTGCAGAATTAGAAGAAGAAATAGATTTATTAGGGGCTTCTATTTTTATGTTTACAGGAAGAGAATCTATAGGTATTCAAGGAAATACTTTAGCACGTAATTTAGATAAAACATTGGCTTTAGTAGAAGAAATTTTATTACAACCACGTTGGGATGAAGAAGAGTTAAAACGTATTAAAACGAGTACTATTAACGGAATTAAACGCCGTGCTGCAAATCCTAATGCAGTCGCTAACATAGTAGCTAATAAGTTGCTTTATGGTGAAGATCATCCGTTTGCACACCCTACTAGTGGAACAGTAGAATCTGTAGAATCTATTACAATGGATGATTTAAAAGCATTTTATGAAAAAAATATATCACCTTCTATTAGTAATATCCATATTGTAGGTAGTATTAATAAAGATCAAGCAGTAGCGGCTTTAAGTAATTTAGAATCCAATTGGCCTGCAAAAGAAGTGACAATTCCTACATACGAAATTAAAAATAACAGAGACAAGGCATCATTATATTTTGTAGATATACCTAATGCTAAACAATCGGTTATTAATATTGGTTACCTTGGAATGAAACGTACAGATCCTGACTATTATGCAGCAACAGTAATGAACTATAAGTTAGGAGGATCGTTCTCAGGAAATGTAAACCTAATATTAAGAGAAGAAAAAGGATATACTTATGGAGCTCGTACTGGTTTTAGTGGAACCAATATCCCTGGAATATTTTCGGCATCATCTAGTGTACGTACCAATACTACATTTGAATCTGTAATGATTTTTAAAGAAGAGATCGAAAAGTATAAAAACGGGATTTCTCAAGAAGATTTAGA
Source organism: Flavobacteriaceae bacterium (assembly GCA_003443635.1). Lineage (NCBI taxonomy): Bacteria > Pseudomonadati > Bacteroidota > Flavobacteriia > Flavobacteriales > Flavobacteriaceae > Flavobacteriaceae bacterium. Next base: position 1,776,796 of record CP031964.1, read on the forward strand.
TTTTACTAAAAATGCATTAATAAAATCGAATGCACGTCGCTTTGAAACACAAGGAGCTCTCTTAGGAATGTTGTCTACAATGAGTAATTATAACTTACCAGGCGATTATATTGCTAATGAAGAACAAATTGTATCTTCCATGACTTTAGATAAACATAAAGCTTTAGCAAACAAACATTTGGATGCTTCTAAAATGGGATATTTGGTTGTGGGTGATGCTGCAACACAATTCGCTAAATTTAAAGATGCTGGTTTTGATGAAGTTATTCTTTTGGATAAGGATGCTAAAGAGGTAAAGCTATCAGAAATTAAGCAATAAGAACTTTTATTTTTAAACATAAAAAGCTTCTACTTTTATTGTAGAGGCTTTTTTTGCGCTTAAGAGGTGTTAAAGAAATAATAAAAAATAATTCTATTGCAGATTTTAATTAATTTTAGAATCTTTTAATTACCAAAAACCAACCAAAATGAAAACTTTAATAAAAGTAGTATTTACTTGTGTCCTAGCTTTTAATATGGCTTATGCACAAACCCCATTAGTAAATGAACCTGCATTAAGTCCAGATGGAAGATCTATAGCTTTCAATTTTCAAGGAGATATATGGACCTCAGACGTAAATGGACAAAATGCAAAACGAATCACAGTTCATGAAGCTTACGATACAAAACCAATTTGGAGTCATGATGGAAAGACTATAGCTTTTCAAAGTAATAGGTATGGCAATAATGATATATATGTAGTACCATTTAATGGCGGCTTGCCTAAACGATTAACATATCGTTCTGCTGGAGATAATATAACAGATTATACCAAAAATGGAGATATACTTTTTTCTACTAGAAGAGATTTTGCGCAAGTAGAACGTGAAGGCGAAACTCATATTGTAAATAATTCTGGCGGAACTCCATACAGATATATGAGTGCCCTAGGATTTGATGCAACAATATCTCCTAATGGTGATTTTATTGCTTTTGTAAAAGGGAATTGTAGAATTCAAAGAGAAGCATATCGAGGACCTGCAAATAGAAATATCTGGTTGTATGATATAAAAAATGATAAATATACCCAGTTAACGACATTTAATGGAAATGATTTTTATCCACAGTGGGCTAATAATTCAACCATTTATTTTCAATCATCTAGGAGTGGAAGGTATAATATTCATAAGTTAACAATTGATGCATCTGGTAAAAAAACAGGAAATATAGATGCGGTGACTTCTTTTAAAGATTTTGGAATATTCTCTTTTAAAATGAGTGCTAATGGTAATGATTTAATTGCAACTAAAGCAGATAAATTGTATACGATTAATGCATCAACAAAAGCATTAAAAGAAGTGACTATTAATATTGCTTCAGATTATAGGTTTGACCCTATAGTGCATCAGCGTTATACAAATAGAATTAATGGTGGAGCAATATCACCTGATGGGAAATATAGTGTATTAGTTATACGAGGAGAATTATTTATTACAGAAAATAATAAAGAAAAAAATAGAGCAGTTAATGTATCTAATTCGCCTTATAGAGATCGAACGCCAGTTTGGATAGATGATAATTCAATTCTTTTTGTATCTGATAGAGATGGGCAAAATGATTTTTATATGCTTAAATCTGGAGACCCTAATGAGGCAAATCTTTTTAAAAGTTTAAAACATAAAATAACAAGAATAACAAAAACAAAAGGAGAAGAAAGCTTACCTGTGATTTCTCCAGATGGTAAATCGATTGCATTTCTTAGGGGAAGAGGAAAACTTGTTGTTGCTTCAATAAATGATGGTAAACTCTCTAATGAAAAAGTACTTTTAGATGGATGGAGTACTCCTACAGGATATACATGGTCTCCAGACTCTAAGTGGTTGGCTTATAATTTGAGAAACTTAGATTTTAATGGAGAAATATATATTCATAAGGCAGATAATTCACAAAAGCCAGTAAATATATCATTGCATCCAAAACAAGATAATGCTCCGATTTGGAGTCCAGATGGAAAAAAACTGGTGTTTTCTTCTAATAGAAATAATAGTGATTACGACGTATGGTTTGTTTGGTTAAATAAAAAGGATTGGCAAAAAACGACTCAAGATTGGGAAGAAGAAGCAAATACACCAACTAAAAAAGATAAAAAAGAGAATGGTGAAAAAGAAGTAGCTTCAATGGTTATTGATTTTCAAGATATTCATGAGCGACAAGTACAGGTGACGTCTTATACTGGAGGAGAATTTGCACAAGCGGTTTCTAAAGACGGACAAACTATATATTATTCAACTGGTAATGGAACTAGGGAAAACCCTAATGTACAATCAGATTTGTTTAAAATTAAATGGAATGGTAGAGATCGTAAACAGATTACCAAAAATAACACTAGACCAAGAGGGGTTATTGTAAACAAAAAGAAAACCCATTTGTATTTAGTTAGAGGTGCAGGAACCTTATCGAGAATTAATTTGGCAAATGATAAAATGGAAAGCTTGCCTATTTTAGCTAGAATGGATGTTAATTATATTGAAGAATCCAATCAAATATTTGATGAAGCATGGAAAGCTATTAATGATGGTTTTTACGACCCAAATTTCCATGGTCAAAATTGGAATGAATTAAAGAAAAAGTACAAACCATTAGCTTTAAAAGCATCTACTCGAATCGATTTTCAAGCAATTTTTAATTGGATGTTGGGGCAAATTAATGCAAGTCATATGGGGTTACGAGGAGGTGCTCCAAGAGAAAATTTACAACGAGAAGTAACAGGTTTGCTTGGGTTAGAAATGAAACCACAAGCTAATGGAGGTCTTTTGGTAGAAGGAGTAATAGCAAATATGCCTGGAGATAGAGAAGTTAGTAAAATAAATCCAGGAGATGTGATTACTTCTATTAATGGGACTAAGCTAACAAAAGCTACAAATGCTTACAGTTTGTTTACTGGAACTGCTAATGAGAAAATTTATCTTGAAGTAGTTAATGGAACTGCTAAAAGGGAAGTTGTTATTCGCCCCAAAAGTAGCAATAGAATAGAAAGTTATAATGCTTGGGTTAAAGAACGTAAGCGATTAACAGAGCAGTATTCTGGTGGAAGATTAGGGTATTTACATATACAGGGAATGAACTGGATAAGCTTCGAGCGTTTTGAAAGAGAACTAACAGCGTCTGGATTAGGGAAAGAAGGTATTGTAATAGATGTAAGGTATAATGGAGGCGGTTGGACCACAGATTATTTAATGGCGGTCTTAAATGTAAAGCAATACGCTTATACAGTGCCTAGAGGTGCTGCTAAAAACTTAGAAAGAGAGCATAAAAACTTTGTGAATCATTATCCATTTAGTGAGCGTTTACCATTAGCATCATGGGTAAAACCATCAATTGCTTTAATGAACCATACGAGTTACTCCAATGCAGAAATTTTTTCTCATGCTTATAAAGCATTAGGAATTGGTAAGTTGGTAGGAGAGCCTACATTTGGTGCGGTAATTTCAACTGGAGCTACAGGTTTAATAGATGGATCTTCTGTGAGAATGCCTTTTAGAGGATGGTATGTGAAAGCTTCAGAATCTAATATGGAATTAGGACCTGCTATTCCAGATGTTGAAGTTTACAATAACCCAGACGATAAATCAAAAAATAAAGATTCTCAATTAGAAAAAGCTGTACAAGAACTTTTAAGTCAAATAGATAATTAATTGAAGAATATTTTTAAGAACATAGGCCCAGGCCCCTTAGTAGCAGCAGCATTTATAGGTCCAGGTACGGTAACGGTATGTACCATTGCAGGAGTGAATTTTGGCTATAGTTTGCTATGGGCGATGACCTTGGCAATAATTACAACAATTGTATTTCAAGGAATGTCTGCAAGATTAGGATTAATTTCTCAAAAAGGATTATCAGAAACCATTAGAGAGGAAATTAAAAATCCTGTATTTAAGGTATTTTCACTTATTCTTATTTTATCTGCAATTGTAATAGGAAATGCAGCTTATGAAGCTGGTAATATTAGTGGAGGTGTTCTAGGACTAGAAACCATTATAGGCAATCCTAGTGTAACTATAGGTAATGTATCTATTAATGCATTAAGTCTTGTTATTGGGACAATTGCTTTTATATTATTATACATTGGTAATTATAAAGTGTTAGAACGTGTTTTGGTAGGCATGGTAATACTGATGAGCTTAGCCTTTATAATTACTGCTATTTTAACTAAACCTGATCTGATAGAAGTCTTTAAAGGGGCTTTTATACCAAAATTCCCCAAAGAAAGTATATTGACCATAATAGGATTGGTAGGTACTACTGTACCACCTTATAATTTGTTTTTACACGCATCACTAGTAAAAGAAAAATGGCATTCTGAAAGTGATTTAAAATATGTTAGAAAAGACACGATTATCGCAGTAGTATTTGGAGGTATTGTCTCGATGTGTATTATAATGGCGGGAGTATCAATTCAATCTGCCGATGTATCTAATGCATCAGATTTAGCAAAAGGATTAGAGCCTCTGTTTGGAAGTTATGCGAAATACTTTTTGAGTATAGGATTGTTTTCTGCAGGAATAACTAGTGCGATTACTGCACCTCTAGCTGCTGCATTTGTTGCAAATGGCTGCTTGGGTTGGAAAGCTCATATGAAGTCCAGGAAATTTAGAGCAGTTTGGATGGTTATTTTACTTTTAGGGGTTTTGTTTTCTTCTTTAGGCATTAAACCTATCGAGATTATAAAGTTTGCTCAAGTAGCTAATGGAATTCTGTTACCTGTTATTGCTGGGTTTTTAATTTGGATAATGAATAAATCTTCTATTTTAGGGAAATATCGTAATAACTTAATTCAAAATATATTTGGTTTTGTGATTTTAGCGATCAGTATCCTTTTATCTGTAGCAACACTTAATAAAGTTTTTAATTTAAATATTTTTTAATGTCAAAATTTAAAGTAGACCTTAATTGTGATGTAGGCGAAGGAGTTGATAACGAAGCGTTTTTGATTCCAAATATATCATCTTGTAATATCGCTTGTGGAGGTCATGCAGGAGATACAGAGACTATGCAGACTGTTGTTAAGTTATGTAAAGAATACAATGTAAAAGCTGGCGCGCATCCTTCATTTCCAGATAGAGAAAACTTTGGAAGGAAAGATATGTCAATGCCTCACGATGATTTAGTAAAATCTGTAAAATCACAAATAGAAGATTTAATTGTTGTTTTAAATGAAAATAAAGTACCACTTTATCATATCAAACCTCATGGGGCTTTGTATGATATGGCTGCTAAAAATGAAACTATAGCTAAGGCAATTATTGAGGTTATGCAAGATTATAAAGAAATTCACTTGTATGTACCTTATAATTCAGTAATGGAACGATTAGCTATTACTGCTGGTCTTTCTATTATCTACGAAGGCTTTGCAGATCGAAATTATAATGAAGATTTAAGATTGGTATCACGAGCATTGCCAAATGCATTAATTATAGATGAAGAAGAAATGTTTGAACACGTCTATAGAATGGTAACTCAAGAAAAAGTAAAAACGGCAAGTGGAGTAGAAGTGAAGATAAAAGCACAAACATTTTGTGTACATGGAGATAACCCTAAAGCGATAGAATTGATTGCTGCATTAAAAACAAATTTGACAAAATCAGGAATTGAAATAACATAGAGTTTTTGAACGGTTTCGAATTAACATATAAACGCTTTGGAGCTCGTTCTATTTTAATAGAATGGCCTTCTGTAATTAGTGAAAAAGTGCTTTATGATGTGATTTCTTTTAGAGATAGTTTAATTAATTCTAATATTAAATGTATAGTTGAAGTAAAATCTGCATATAATTCAATATTAGTATCTTGCGATACAACTATAGATAATGTCTATGATAAGATATTGGAACTTAAGTCGCAATATAACCCTTCAAAATCCAAAAAAAATATATCCACAACTCTATGGACAATTCCGGTATGTTATGAAGATGAATTTGCTTTGGATTTAGAAGAATTAGCTATTGCAAAATCCTGTACTAAAGAAGATATCGTTAAGCTGCATTCTAATGATGTATATACCATTTACTTTATCGGATTTTTACCTGGATTTTTCTATTTAGGAGGCTTAGATAAAAAACTACATTTTCCCAGGAGAAAATCTCCAAGGTTACAAATTAAAAAAGGAGCAGTTGGGATAGGAGGGAACCAAACGGGAGTATACCCAAATGTAAGCCCTGGTGGCTGGAATATTATAGGTAATTCGCCCGTTAATTTTTTTGATGTATCTCTACAAGAGCCTTGCTTTGGAAAGCAAGGTGATAAAATTAAATTTGAACCTGTATCATTAAAAATGTATCATGATATTAAAATATTGGTTGATGAAGGGGTATATCATATAAAAAATGAAGTAATTAATGATTGAAGTTATTAAACCAGGGTTTTATACTACAATTCAAGATTTAGGTAGGATGAATTATCATCAATATGGTGTACCTTATTCTGGGGTAATGGATAAGAAGTCATCCAAAATTGCTAATGCTTTGCTTGGAAACCGAGAAAATGATGCAGTTTTAGAAATTACTATGACTGGGCCTACATTAAAATTTAATACAACTACTATAATTAGTATTACTGGAGCAGATTTAACACCGAGAATTAATGGAGATAGAGTATCGCTTAATAGAAGTATTTCTGTAAATAAAGAAGACGTATTGTCTTTTGATAAGCTTAAATACGGATATAGATGTTACTTGGCTGTGTATGGTGGTTTTCAAACGGAAACCGTGATGAAAAGTAGAAGTATGTATAAAAATGTCACTTCTCAATTTACGATACAAAAAGAAGATCGTTTGCCTGTTTTAAGTCTAAGCAAAACTATTTTTAAAGCAAATGCTTCTATAAAAATTGATAAAAGTCATTTTAGTGACCCAATGCTATTGACTTATAAAGGGCCTGAATTTGAACACTTACCTCAATCTGCACAAAAACAATTATTTTCTCAAAACTTCAATATTTCTAAAGATAATAACAGGATGGCATATCAATTGGAAGATATTGTTGAAAATAAATTACAACCAATTATAACGTCATTAGTTCAACCAGGAACTGTACAGTTAACACCATCTGGAAAACTAATTGTTTTAATGGCAGATGGGCAAACTGCTGGCGGATACCCCAGAATATTACAACTTACTGATATAGCAGTAAGTAAGCTTTCTCAGAAATTTACAAGTAAGAAAGTTCGTTTTGTATTAAAAGAAAATTAGTATAAAAATACTTTTTGTTTTAAGAGTTTTCGCTATTTTGGTCTGATTAACAATTAATACAAAAAAATTATGGAAAACAACAACAATGATCCCTCAATCCCTTCTGGAGTTATCTCAAGAGAAAAAGCAATTGAATTAAACAACGAATGGACCAAAACACGAGCTGAAGCTATGAATCAATGTATTAGCGATGTCACTGGTGGTAAGGTCACAAAAGACAGCCGTTCGTCATGGTGGTCTATAGAAGATTTAGAAGCATATATTAAATATGCCAAAAAACAAGATAAGGATGTTAGTGGCTTACGCATATATTGTGGCGCATATAGTGATGACAATTGTTACTCAACATCTTTTATCGTACCTACAGCAACTGTAAAAGGTTCTTTAGGAAAAGATGTTGGAGATGATGAAGAGGAAGAAATGGATTTACCAATACCGCCATTAAATAGAGGAACAACTAAGATTCCACCTGAAGATGGATATGAAGGATAACTAAATTCAACTTTTTGGACTCACTTTACATATATAACTATATAATTACATATAGCGTAGAATTTATTGCTGCAATGGCGGGTTCAATTTACCTTAAAAAAAGCCGAGACCAGAGTGTTCGGCTTTTTGTGAAATATTTATGGTTTACTTTTATTGTTGAAGTTATTGCATTGTATGCTTTGTTTGTTTATTATTATAATTTTGATTATGAATGGTTTCAATGGATAAAGAATAGTTCTTTTGCTAGTAATGCATGGTTATTTAATATAAAATCCTATATAGATGTTATTGTTTTAGGGTGGTATTTTATAAGTTTAATAAGAACAGTTAACTATCGTAAATTCATAAAAAGCCTAATTGTATTTTATTGTATTTTTGCTACTTTTTATACTTTTTATGTAGAAAATACAAGTGTGTTAGAAACGATTAACTATCTTGTAGAAGAGATAGTTATACTTGCATGTACTGTTTTATATATGTTTGAATTATTTAAAAGTGAAAAAGTTTTAAAATTTTATAATTCCATTCACTTTTATACTGCATTAGGGTGGTTTGTCTGGTATTTATGTGTAATGCCTATTTTTATATTTGGAGAATTTTTTACACAAGTAAATAGATTATATCACGATTTTAGAATATTAACAATACTATCATTTAACGTATTATTATATTTATGGTTCACTTATGGATTTTATTATGTATTACGCAAACAGAAGCAGTTAGCAAAGAACAAGTAGTTTTAATAGCTTACTTTATTATTGCAATTTTACTATTTACTGTACTCTTTATTGTATTTTTTATTACGTTTCAAAAACGAAAGAATAAATTATTATTAGATAAAATAAAACAACAACAAATTTTTGAAGAAGAGATTTCTAAAACACAATTAGAAGTACAGGAACAAACGCTTAAAAATATAGGTTGGGAATTACATGATAATGTGGGACAACTTTTGTCATTTACTGGCATGCAAATGAATTTATTAGCGTCACAAGTTAAAGATGAACTTAAAGATAAAGTAGATAACGCAAATAATTTACTTAAAGAAAGTATACAAGAAGTAAGAGCACTCTCGAAAACTTTAAATAGCGATGCACTTTTAAACCAAGGCTTGCATCAGTCTATACAAAATGAAATAGACCGCTTGAACAAGTTAAAATCAATTGCTGCATCATTTATTGTTGAAGGTGGAGAAAAACCTTTTAGCAATCCAAAAGATGAGATTGTTATTTTTAGGATACTACAAGAATTTTTATCTAATTCTGTAAAATATTCTGAAGCTCAAAATTTAACGATCACCTTAAATTATACACAAGAAACACTTTTAATTACAGCCAAAGATGACGGGAAAGGTTTTGATATGAATACAGTAAAGAAAAACTCAGGACTTATTAATATGAATAATCGTGCAGCTTTAATTAATGCCACTTGTGATATTGTATCGCAACCTGATAATGGAGTTTTATTAGAACTTAACTATCCACTTAGTTAGACTGTTAAGACAAATATTTAAAGAGTCGCTTTAATAATTTCAATTTCCCTTTATAAGGAGCATACCTAAGAGAAATATCTAACCAAGTTCCTTTTTTTACTATTGCTTTTTGATGCGAAAAAGTAGTGAACCCAGTTTTACCATGATAAGCTCCATAACCACTGTGACCTACACCACCAAAAGGAAGCTTATGATTTGCAAAGTGAACTAATGTATCGTTTATTACACCTCCACCAAAGCTATATCGAGAAAGAATAGTGTTTATAAATATTTTGTCTTTAGAAAATACATAAAAAGATAATGGTTTTTCAAAATGACTAATAACATTATCAATATCTGTTTCGGTATCAAATGTTATTATTGGAAGTATTGGCCCAAAGATTTCCTCCTTCATAATAGCACTTTCCAAACTAGGATTATCTACAAGCGTAGGAGCCAAGTAATTAGTTTCTATATTTGTTTCTCCTCCATACAATAGTGTTTCGTCTTCTAATAAGTTTTTTAAACGTTGTAAGTGATTATGATTAACAATCCTTGAATAATCTTTAGATTGCTCTATATCTAAGCTGTAAGCTGCTTTAATTTCGTTAATAATGGCAATAGTTAACTGCTCTTTAATATTTGATTTTACAAGTAAATAATCAGGAGCAATACAAGTTTGACCAGCGTTTAATAATTTCCCCCAAACAATTCGGCGTGCTGTAAGCTTTAAGTTTATAGTATCATCAACTATACAAGGTGATTTTCCACCTAATTCTAAAGTAACGGGTGTTAAATGCTCAGCAGCAGCTTTAGCAATAAACTTCCCAACAGAAACACTACCTGTAAAGAAGATATAATCCCATCTATGTACTAATAGTTTTTCTGCAACTGAAGCATCACCTAAAATAACACTAACATACTTAGATTCAAAAACTGTGGTTATTATCTTAAAAATTAACCGAGAGGTATTTGGAGTGTGTTCGCTAGGTTTTAAAACGACAGTATTACCTGCAGCAATAGCCACAATTAAAGGCGCAATAGCCAATTGAAATGGATAATTCCAAGGAGATATAATTAGTACCGTTCCATAAGGGTCATTATAAATATAATCGTGAGAAGGAAAATTGAGTAATGAAGCTCTAACACGTTTAGGTTTGGCCCAACGATTAATGTTTTTAATTGCTAAATCTATTTCAGACAATACAACTCCAATTTCACTTATATAGGTTTCAAATTCAGGCTTATTAAAATCATCCTGTATTGCATTATAAATATCCTGCTCTCGTAAGAGAATTTCAGCTTTCAACTTTTTAAGAGCTGTTTTTCTGTAATCTACATTTTTAGTTTGATGTGATTTAAAAAAAACTTGCTGAGAAGCGATTAAATTTGAAGCATCCATACCGTAAATATAAAAACTTTAAAGATGACAAGCTTCCCAAATAATATCTTTAGGAGTAGGAGCTATAATAATTGTATTTTCTTTTGTTACAGGGTGGATAAATTCTAATTTTCGAGAATGTAAATGAATACTTGCATCTTTATTACTTCTATCAAAACCGTATTTTAAATCTCCTTTTATAGGACAACCAATACTCGATAACTGAGAACGTATTTGATGATGTCTACCAGTATGTAAATTAACTTCTAGCAAATAATAACGATCTAATGATTTAATGATTTTATAATCTAAAATAGCTTTTTTACTACTGGCAATTTCTTTAATATAAGCTGTTGATTTGTTGTTTTTAGGATTTTTCTTTAACCAATGTGTTAAAGTGGCGTATTCTACTTTAGGCTTTTCTTTAACAATAGCCCAATATGTTTTATTAATTGTTTTCTCAGCAAATAATTTATTTAATCGCGTTAGTGCTTTTGATGTTTTTGCAAACACAACAATACCTGTGGTTGGTCGATCTAAGCGATGTACAACACCTAAGTAAGCATTCCCTGATTTGTTATATTTGTTTTTGATGTAAGCTTTAACAACATCGCTTAAAGGAGTGTCTCCAGTTTTATCGCCTTGTACAATATCTCCAGCACGTTTATTAATTATGATAATATGATTATCCTCGAAAAGAATTTGAAGATTAGATGCATTAGAGAGTGTTTTACTCAAAACTGAAGGAGTTAGATAGCTTAATACTGTTCATCGTCACTAGGAAAACTACCATTTTTTACATCACTACCATATTGTGTAAATGCATTAGTCATTTCTTCATAAAGATTCATATAACGACGTAAAAATCGTGGATTAAATTCGTGAGTCATTCCTATCATATCATGAGTTACAAGTACTTGACCATCAACACCATTTCCTGCTCCAATTCCTATAATTGGAATACTTACACTTTTAGCTACTTGTTTAGCAAGTTTTGCAGGTATTTTTTCTAATACAATAGCAAAACAACCTGCTTTTTCAAGCATTTTAGCATCTTCTAATAAACGTTTAGCTTCCTCTTCTTCTTTAGCCCTAACAGTATAGGTTCCAAATTTATATATAGATTGTGGCGTTAAACCTAAATGCCCCATAACTGGAACACCAGCATTTAAAATACGCTTTATAGATTCTTTTACTTCTTTACCACCTTCTACTTTTACGGCATGTCCACCACTTTCTTTCATAATACGAATTGCAGAACGTAATGCTTCTTTAGGATCACTTTGGTAAGTACCAAATGGAAGATCTACAACAACCAATGCACGATCTATTGCACGGATTACAGAAGAGGCATGGTATATCATTTGATCTAAAGTAATTGGTAAGGTAGTTTCATGGCCAGCCATAACATTACTTGCAGAATCTCCAACTAAAATCACGTCAATACCAGCTCCGTCAACAATTTTTGCCATTGTATAATCATAAGCTGTAAGCATGGAAATTTTTTCGCCATTAGCTTTCATCTGCGTTAAAGAATTTGTAGTAACTCTTTTATATTCTTTTTTTGCTGTAGACATAATGTGTTTTAATTACGAAACAAAAGTAGTAAATAAACAGAGATAAAAATAGTGTTAAACTTTTCTATAAGATTTTAATTGAAATTGAATAATAACCTATATTTAATGAAAAATAACTGACGATGACACGATTATTATTAATTGTAACGTTTTGTTTTGTTACAACGCTCCAAGCACAAAATACAAAGGAAGAAAAAGAAGTTAAAGCTGCTATCGATACCTTTTTTGAGGGTTTTCATAAAGGAGACACACTTTTAATGAAATCTGTAATGAAAGGGGATTTTACTACACAAACGGCATTTAAAAACCAAAAAGGGGAGAATATATTACAAACAGGAGATTCTTCTCAGTTAGTAAATGCAATTGCAAACAGACCAGCAGATCAAAAATGGGACGAACGTTTGTTAAGTTACAGTATTCAAGTAGATGGGAATATGGCTAATGCATGGACACCCTATGAATTTTGGTTTAATGGAGAGTTTAGACATTGTGGCGTAAATTCGTTTCAGTTATTTAATGACAATGGACAGTGGAAAATTATTTACTTAATTGATACACGCCGAAGAGAAGGATGTAAATAATAGAAACTTTAACAATCCACCATATTTACTCGTACTGCAAGACCACCTTCTGAAGTTTCTTTGTATTTTAGATTCATATCTTTAGCGGTTTCCCACATGGTATCTACTACTTTATCTAATGGAACTTTTACATTTTCTGGATCAGTTTCTAAAGCGAGTTCTGCAGCATTAATTGCTTTTATAGCACCCATAGAATTACGCTCTATACATGGTATTTGAACCAAACCACCAATAGGATCACAAGTGAGCCCTAAATGATGTTCCATTGCTATTTCTGCAGCAATCATTACTTGTTCAGAAGTACCTCCTAATAACTCACATAATGCTCCAGCTGCCATTGCAGCAGAAACTCCTATTTCTGCCTGACATCCACCCATAGCAGCAGATATAGTTGCTCCTTTTTTAAATATACTTCCAATCTCTCCAGCTACTAATAAAAATTGTTTGATGTGTTTAAAATCTGCTTCGTGATTTTCGATCACCATATAATACATCAATACAGACGGGATTACTCCAGCACTCCCATTAGTAGGGGCAGTTACTACACGCCCTAGAGAAGCATTAACTTCGTTAACGCTTAATGCAAAACAGCTTACCCATTTTAATATTTGCCTGAATTTTACAGTTGTTTTCCTTATGGATTGTAACCACTCTTCAGGAGTTTCATAAGGGATTTCTCCAATTAAATTTTGATGCATATCGTAAGCACGCCTACGAACATTTAATCCTCCAGGGAGTTTACCTTCTGTATGGCATCCAATATACATACATTCAAGCATTGTTTTCCAAATACGATTAAGCTCAAAATCAATAGTTTCTGAAGACCTCAGTGATTTTTCATTTTCTAAAACAATTTCTGAAATCGATTTTTTTTCAACTTTACAATATTCTGATAGATCTGTAGCTTTTTCAATTGGAAATGGAAATTTATGAAGAAGCTCTTTGTTCTTCTTAGCGTTTTTACGCTCTTCTTTTACTACAAAACCTCCTCCAATAGAATAGAATGTAGATTCGTGTGTTTCATTTTTTGTATATGCAGTGAAAGTTATTCCATTAGAGTGAAACGGAAGAAAAGTTTTATTAAAAATAATATGTTCTGTTTTAATAAAAGGAACATTTATTTCACTGTTTAATTTTAAGATTTTAGTAGAATTTATTAAACTAATGATCTCATCTATAGTATTTACAGGGATAGTTTCAGGATCTGCACCTGTTAATCCCAGCATAACAGCCAAATCAGTTGCATGACCTTTTCCTGTTAATGACAGAGATCCATAAAGATCTACTTTAATAGAAGATATCGTATCAAATAGATTTTGTGTCTTTAACTCTGTAATCCATTGCTCTGCAGCACGCCAAGGTCCTAGTGTATGCGAGCTAGATGGCCCGATACCAATCTTTAACATATCAAAAACAGAAATACATTCCATAAAAAAACAATTCAATTTAATCGAGACAAATATATAAGTTTAGAGTATAACTTCAGACGCAATTAAAATTATCTATATATAAAATAATTTTCTGACATCCTGTCATAATTAAAACTAGATGACACCCTTATTTATGTCAAATATGATAATTTATATGCATGGCACAAAGATTGACTATATGTCTTTGTAAAAAATAAAATTCAATACAATAAACGTATAAATAAAAGTTATGAGTAAAATTATTGGAATCGATTTAGGAACAACAAACTCTTGCGTATCTGTAATGGAAGGTAATGAGCCAGTTGTAATCCCAAATGCAGAAGGTAAACGTACAACGCCATCTGTAATTGCTTTTGTAGAAGGAGGAGAGATTAAAGTAGGAGATCCTGCAAAACGTCAAGCAGTAACTAACCCTACAAAAACAGTTTATTCTATTAAACGTTTTATGGGGAATAAATATTCTGAATCTAAAAATGAAGCAGAACGAGTACCATATAAAGTAGTAAAAGGTGATAATGACACGCCTAGAGTAGATATTGATGGTCGTTTATATACACCTCAAGAATTATCAGCGATGATACTTCAAAAAATGAAAAAAACTGCTGAAGATTATTTAGGTCAAGATGTATCAGAAGCTGTAATTACAGTACCAGCATACTTTAATGATGCACAACGCCAAGCTACAAAAGAAGCAGGTGAGATTGCAGGTTTAAAAGTACGCCGTATTATTAATGAGCCTACAGCCGCAGCTTTAGCTTATGGAATGGACAAAAAAGGAACAGATCAAAAAATAGTAGTTTTTGACTTTGGTGGAGGAACACATGACGTATCTATTCTTGAATTAGGAGATGGTGTATTTGAAGTATTATCTACTGATGGAGATACACACTTAGGTGGAGATGATGTAGATGAAAAAATTATTAATTGGTTAGCAGACGAATTTAAAGCAGAAGAGTCAATGGATTTACGTGAAGATCCAATGTCTTTACAACGTTTAAAAGAAGCTGCAGAAAAAGCAAAAATAGAATTGTCATCATCTGCGCAAACAGAAATTAATTTACCATATATTACGGCAACAGCTAGTGGACCAAAACACTTAGTACGTACATTAACTAAAGCTAAATTTGAACAATTAATTGATGATTTAGTAAAACGCACAATAGAACCTTGTCAATCTGCTTTAAAAGCAGCTGGATTATCAAAAAGTGATATTGATGAAGTAATCTTAGTTGGTGGTTCAACACGTATACCTGCTGTACAAGAAGCAGTAGAGAAATTCTTTGGAAAAGCACCAAGTAAAGGTGTGAACCCTGATGAGGTGGTGTCTTTAGGAGCAGGTATTCAAGGTGGTGTTTTAACAGGTGATGTTAAAGATGTATTATTATTAGATGTTACACCATTATCTCTTGGTATTGAAACTATGGGTAATGTAATGACAAAATTAATTGAAGCTAATACTACGATTCCTACTAAAAAATCTCAAGTGTTTTCAACAGCAGCAGATAATCAACCATCTGTAGAGATTCACGTATTACAAGGTGAACGTCCAATGGCACCAGATAATAAAACGATTGGTCGCTTCCATTTAGATGGTATTCCACCAGCACAAAGAGGAACACCACAAATTGAAGTAACATTTGATATTGATGCTAACGGAATTATTAAAGTATCTGCTACAGATAAAGCAACAAATAAAACACAAGATATTCGTATTGAAGCATCTTCAGGATTAACCGATGAGGAAATTCAAAAAATGAAACAAGAAGCTGAAGCTAATGCTGAAGCTGATGCTAAAGCAAAAGAAGTTGCTGAAAAATTAAACGCAGCTGATGCAATGATTTTTCAAACAGAAAGTCAACTTAAAGAATTTGGTGA
Organism: Flavobacteriaceae bacterium; assembly: GCA_003443635.1. Taxonomy (NCBI): domain Bacteria; kingdom Pseudomonadati; phylum Bacteroidota; class Flavobacteriia; order Flavobacteriales; family Flavobacteriaceae; species Flavobacteriaceae bacterium. The sequence goes on from CP031964.1 coordinate 1,792,828, forward strand.
TAAATTATCTGATGATAAGAAACAACCAATTGAAGCTGCTTTAGAAGAATTGAAAAAAGCATACGAAACGAAAGATGTTGCAATTATAGATCCAGCTTTAGAAAAGATTAATGAAGCTTGGAAAGTGGCTAGTGAAGAAATGTATAAAGCACAAGCTGAAGCGCAACAAGGTGGAGCAGCTGGGCCTGATGCAAGTCAAGGACAGCAATCTGCTGATGAGAGTAGTGATGTAGAAGATGTTGATTTTGAAGAAGTAAAATAATTATTATTCTGAATTTTTTCAGAACCTTAATAAATTTAAAAACGCAATCATTAATTTGGTTGCGTTTTTTTATTGTCATTACGAGCGTAGTGAGGCAATATAAAACAAGCAACATTGTAAATCTTCTATTGATTAAAACTAATCTAATATATAAATAGTATTGTAACCTTTTTTGTAATTCATGTATCTTACTAGAAACAAATTATAAAATATGGAATCATTTATCGGTTTTGGGGAGATATTAGCCCTTTTGATTATTGCCTCAGCATTTACAGTTTACTTTTTCCACAGAGCCAATCATTTAGAACGCATGGCTCAAATTGAACGAAATCAACTGAGTGAGAATCAGAATAAAAATAAAAAGAGTTCTTATTTAGAAATAAAGTTCGGAATGCTTATGATAGGTTTAGGATTGGGTATGTTTGCGGCTTGGATTTGGGAACGAGGAAATCAAGATATAAATACTGAATATGCTACGTACCCAGCATTTATGTTATTCTTTGGAGGCATTAGTTTATTACTATCCTATTTAGTTACAAAAAGATTAGATAGACGCTCTAAAAATTAAACAATAGTTTAATGGATAATAAATACTTACAAAAAGTATTAAGTGGAGATGTGCAATCTTTTTCCTATTTCATTAAAGCATATCAGAATGGAGCTTATGCAGTAGCAATATCTATTGTGAAATCTGAAGATAAGGCTAAAGATGTAACTCAAGAAAGTTTTATCCAAGCCTATAATTCATTATCATCGTTTAAGAAGGAATCTAAATTTTCAACTTGGTTGTATCGTATTGTAGTAAATAAGAGTTTGAGGCATTTAGAAAGAGAAAAAAGATATATTAAAGAAAACAGCCAATCAACTATAACGATTGATGACAATTCAAATTACAATGATGCTTTAATGCGTTTACATCATGATGAATTAAAACAATTAATAAAACGTGTTTTAAACAAAATGAAGCCTAAAGAAGCATTAATGTTACAATTGTTTTATTTAGATGAATTAAAAATGGATGAGATTGTAAATATTACAGAATTTTCTAAAGCAAATGTAAAAGTCTTATTATACAGAGCTAGAACACATTTTTATGATGTCATAAAGAACGAACATCATATCGCAAATTTAAACGAACTATTATAAGAACCCTATGGAAGAAGACAATATAAAAACTATTTTTAAAAGTATAGATTCAATTCATAATGAGGTAGACTTTGAAGATGTTATTTTACATAAAATAGAGTCACAGATACAAGTAAAAAAACAAATAGTCAGAAATAGAAAATATGGTCTACTGGGAATTTTAATTACTCTAATATTGGTAATTCTATTTGTTTGGTTTTACTACAAAGACCTTACTCTTAGTATCGACTTTAGAAACCCTTTAATGCAAGTTGGATTGTGTGCTTTTGTACTCATACTTTTATTCCTGCAACTAGAAACTGCTTCAAGTTACTCGAGATCACTTAAAATGGACGATTCTTAAATCTATCTTGATATATAAACCCTAACATTAAATAACAAATTTTAATTGTAACCACCAGTTACTTAACTCTGATTTGCAAGTATAAAATCTTCGCGAACAGATAATATATTCTCTAAAAACAAAAACAATGAAAACAATTATTATTATTATAAAATATTTATTATTTATCATATTATTTCTACTTTTTAACGCCTGTATGAATGGTCAAAACACTATAGATCATATTATGGAAGATTATGCAGAAAATGGGAGGAAAGAACTTGGAAGCCCGTTTACAGGAACCGTATTAGTAGCCAAAAATGGCGAAATTCTATTTACAGGAGCATATGGATTAAGAGATAGAGCTAAAAATATTCCTAATAAAATAGATACTAAATTTTCGATAGGGTCTTTAACAAAACAATTCACAGCAATGTTAGTAATGCAAATGGTTGAAGAGGGGATTTTAAAATTAGATGATTCTGTGTCTACACACCTAGATTATCTACCTAAAACATTTGCTGAGAACATAACAATTCATCAATTGTTATCACATACGTCAGGATTACCGCATTATGGAGGTTTAGCTGCTATTGGTGTAAACTCAAGAACGTTTACCTCTACATTTTATACTCCAAAGGAGTTAGCGATATTTATTAGTAAGATAAAATTAATTGATGCACCAGGAAAATCAGCACATTACAGTAGTTTCGGTTATATGTTATTAGGTACTATTTTAGAAGAAGTATCTGGAAAATCTTTTTCAGAATTATTAGAAGAAAAAATAACAAAACCACTTGGGCTTATAAATACAGGGTTTGCATCTAATGAATTTATAAAAAACGAAACAGCAAAAGGTTATATTTTTAATGAAGATAAAACCTATAAGATGCCATTCATTAAATATGGAGGTCATTTTGAAGAAGCACCAGATAGAGATCAATCCAATATTTATGCAGCAGGAGGAATGCATTCAACCGTAAATGATTTATTTATTTGGAGTAAAGCCATTAAAAACAATACATTACTATCAGAGAATGCTACGAAAATAATGTTGCACCCAATTCAACAAGGCTTTGCTTATGGTTGGGTTAGGAATTGGGAAGATATTATTGAAAGAAATACACGTGCGAGGTTATATTCACATACAGGATCAACTTTTGGGCATGCTTCTGTGGTTAGCTTGTTTGATGATGGTACAACTATAATATTTACAAGTAATGTGAATAGAATAAAAGCTCAAAAAATAATCCATAAATTATACCTAACAGCAAATCAACTTGAGGATAAATACCGCCTAGAGGGGTATCCTGATAGAGGGTCTTTATTAGAATTCGAAAGAGAAGGAGGTATTAAAGCCTTAAATGCATATTTTAATAAATTATCTGATTTATGTGGTTATGAGATTAAACCTTCAGATGGATCATTACAGCAAATTATGACGTTGTATTATAAAAATGGAAATAATATAAAAGGTGATAGCATCCGAAAAATTTATATGGAATCATATAACCCATCAAGAAACGATATGAATCAATTAGGATATAGAGTATTAAAATTTAATTGTCAAAAAGCCGCAGAAATTTTTAAAGAAGCAACAGGGAAGTTTCCTAATTCACCGAATTTATGGGATAGCTTAGGAGAAAGTTATTTAGAATGCAAAGCATATAAAAAAGCTATAGAAAGTTTTATTAAGGCTGTTAAATTGGCGAAAAGTACTAAAAACTCTAGGTTAAAATCTTTTGAAGAACACCTTGAAAAGGCACAACTTTTAACAAATTAAATTCTAATTAGAAATCATCTCAATATTTAAAATATAACTATCATCGTTTTAAAGATTAATCTTTTGCTATGCATGCATAATAGTTTTTCTGTTATATTTGTATCAGATTTCATTCTATGCAAACACAACTCACAAAACTCCTTAAGGTTAAACACCCTATTATTCAAGCACCAATGTTTTTAGTATCTAATACTATAATGGTTATTGAAGCTATGAAATGTGGTATTGCTGGATGCATCCCAGCTTTAAATTATAGAACTTTAGATGAATTACGAGAAGCCATTCGAGAATTAAAAAATGCAAAAATAGAAGAAGGAGCATTTGGGTTTAACTTAATAGTGAACAAATCAAACTTAAAGTATAAAGGGCAATTAAAAGTTCTTTGTGATGAAGGAGTGGATTTTATCATCACCTCTTTAGGGAGTCCTGAAGAAACTATTAATCAAGCGCATAAAACAGGTATAAAAGTATTTTGTGACGTTGTAGATTTACGATTTGCTAAAAAGGTAGAAGAGTTAGGAGCTGATGCTGTTATTGCTGTGAATAACGAAGCAGGAGGGCATCGAGGCGATTTAACTCCAGAGGTGTTAATAAAAGAACTTGTTGCTAATTGTAATATTCCTGTAATTTCTGCTGGCGGTGTAGGTTGTAAAACAGATATTGATAATATGCTTAGTTATGGGGCAGCAGGAGTATCTGTAGGAAGTCCGTTTATTGCTTCGATTGAGGCAACTGTAACACAAGAATATAAGCAAGCTTGTGTAGATTATGGCGCTAAAGATATTGTAATGACAGAACGTATCTCAGGAACCCCTTGCACTGTGATTAATACGCCTTATGTACAGAAAATTGGCACTAAACAAACATGGCTCGAATCTATTTTAAATAAAAATAGGAAACTCAAAAAATGGGTGAAAATGATTCGATTCTCTATAGGAATGAAGGCTACAGAAAAAGCTGCAAAAAAAGCAACTTATAAAACAGTATGGGTAGCTGGGCCAAGTATAGAACATACCAAAGCCATTTTACCTGTAAAGCATATAATTGCTAAATTAATATCTTAAAATTATAAAATAGTAAATTAAATAATTGGTATATAAATTTCAGTTTTTAGTTTGCTTTCTTCAGTTTTGTTTGGGTTGTTCAAGTATTTCTCTCTTACAGGTTCATCTCTAAGTTGATAATTATTTTCCATTAACCAGGTATTAAAAATAAAATTATAGACCTGAGGAAAATTAGCATATGATCCCTGATAGTGAAACACAGCGAAAGCTCCTCCTGTAAGTGTTTTTACTCCAGTTTCTCCAGATGGTTTTGCAGTTTTATGTATAATTAAACAAGCTTCGTAGCGTATTTTTTCATCATCTGTAACATTTGGGTCGTCAAAAGGTAATCCGATATGCTCTATTCCAGCAGTAAATAATTTTTGTGTTTTAACTTCATTCCAAAGTTTAGCCCATGCATTTGCATAATCTAAAGTTTGATATGCTCCTTGCATACTATAAAATAAACAATACTTATTATCTATAGTTAAGATTTTTGGTTTTTTGATATTTAATGAAACTTCCATAATGTTTGTTGTTTTGATTGTATGATGTCTATGTTTTCTATAATATATTGGTGGTATATTAAAATGATTTTTAAATGCTTTAGATAAAGAAGAAGGAGCATCATAACCTACACTATATGCAATATCCTCAATAGGTAATTTTGAATACCTAATCATTTTGGCAGCTGTTTCTATTCGTATTCTTGAAATATATACTCCAATTGGTTCTCCTAGAAGGGCTCTGCTAATTCTATGAAAATGATAAGGCGAAAAATGAGAGATCTCGGCTAAAGTTGAAATACTAATTTTTTTATCCAGATTATTGTGAATATATTCTGTAATGCGATTTAATTTTTGCTTATAAAATACTTTATTATTTTCTCTTTGTAACATGCTTTTAGCTTGATAAATACAAATATAAAATGAAATAAAAAGATTAACTTTTCCAATCTTGCGAAATGAAATGATATTATTTTATAATTAATAAGCAATTTCTAAAAATTAAAATCTAATTTCGTAAATCAATGCTAGTATTTATATAAAACTCCTTAGTTCTTATTAAAATGATAATAAAGCATATTTCACAATTAGACTCTTTATACGATTCTCCTAGTTTTAGAGCAAAAAACAAGCTTCAATCTAAATTAGATAAACATAGTATTCATTTTATAAAATCATCTCCTTTTATAATAATATCTACTGCAAGTAAAGATTATAAAATGGATGCATCTCCAAGAGGAGGAAAATCTGGTTTTGTAAAAATCATCGATTCTGAAACACTTGTTATTCCTGATGCAAAAGGAAATAACAGAATAGATAGTTTAAAGAACATTCTTGAAACAAATGTCATTGGAACTATATTTTTGATTCCAGGAGTTGATGAAACTTTAAGAATTAACGGAGAAGCACAAATTACTACAAATTCAGAATATCTGAACTTATTTAAAGAAGAACAGCATATTCCTAAAATATGTATCGTAATAAAAGTTAAAGAAGTGTTTTTACATTGTGCAAAAGCATTGATGCGATCGAAGTTATGGGATGAAGACTCTAAAATTGAAAGGACAAAGTTTCCAACAATGGGAGAAATGTTAAAAGATCAATTAGGGATTTCTGAACCAGCAGAAACTCATGATGCTATGGTAAAGCGATACGAGAAAGATTTATAGTTTTTTAAGATAATGAAATATATTAAAAGTTACTTTTTGCTTTTTTTGCTTGTATTATTTTCTGTTGCGTGTAATGATCAAAATAATCAGAAAATTACAATTGCTACATCTGCAAATATGCAGTTTGCAATGAAAGCATTAACAACTGATTTTACTACTAAAAGCGGAATAGAATGCGAATTAGTAATTAGCTCTTCGGGAAAGTTGACAGCTCAAATAAAAGAAGGAGCTCCTTATGATATTTTTGTAGCAGCAGATATGAAATATCCTAATGAAATTTTTAATAGCGGATTATCAACATTTCCACCAAAAATATACGCTCACGGAAAGTTAGTGTTATGGTCTGTAGTTGAAAACATAACTCCATCATTAAAAGCATTACAAGAAACATCTATTAAGCATATTGCTTTAGCAAACCCTAAAACTGCACCTTACGGAATAGCTGCAGTTGAGGTTCTGGAAAAATATCACCTGTTAGATTCTTTAAAAGAGAAATTAGTTTATGGAGAAAGTATTTCACAAACTAATCAATTTATTATTTCTAAATCAGCTGAAGCTGGTTTTACCGCTATGTCGGTAGTATTATCAGATGGATTAAAAAATAAAGGAAATTGGGTAGCTTTAGATGGAGATTTATATACGCCATTATCCCAAGGTGTTGTATTAATTAAGAATAAGATTGAGAATAATGTATATGCACAGCAGTTTTATGATTTTTTATTTTCTGATGAAGCAAAAGAAATCCTAAAAAAATTCGGATATTCGGTAGATAAATAATTTAGTTAATATAATGGATTGGGGGCCACTCATACTTACTTTTAAATTGGCAGCAGTTACAACAGTAATTTTACTGTTAATATCTATTCCGTTAGCGTATTGGCTGTCTAATTCAAAATCAAAGTTTAAACCTGTTATTGAAACTTTGGTAAGTATGCCTTTGGTACTACCACCAACAGTATTAGGCTTTTATTTTTTAATTGCATTTAGCCCTAGAAATGCTTTTGGTAGCTGGTTAAACGATTGGTTAGGAATTAAATTAGTCTTCTCATTTGGAGGGCTAGTTATTGCATCAATACTTTATAGTTTACCTTTTATGGTTCATCCTATACAATCTGGGTTTTCCAGCTTACCAAAATCTTTAAAAGAGGCAGCTTATGTATTAGGGAAATCAAAGTTAGCAACTTTAAAAAAAATACTGTTACCAAATATAAAACCATCAATTCTCACAGGGATTGTATTAGCATTTGCACATACGGTTGGAGAGTTTGGTGTGGTATTAATGATTGGAGGAAACATTCCGGGGAAAACAAAAGTAGCTTCTATAGCAATTTATGACGAGGTTGAAGCTCTAAATTATACAGCAGCTAATAATTACTCATTAATATTATTTAGTATTACGTTTATAATTTTATTACTCGTGTATTTAATAAACGGAGGATATTTAAAACGTTTTTGGAAATGATTTGCTTTAATCTACACAAAACACTTAAAGGAATTTCTGGAGATATGAATCTTGAGTTAGAACTGGACATTCCTAAAGGTGATTTAGTTACTCTATACGGAGACTCTGGAGCAGGAAAGACATCAACATTGCGAATGCTTTCAGGACTATTAAGGCCAGATTTTGGAAAGATATCTGTGAATGATGATGTATGGTTTGATATTAATCAGAACATTAATTTGAGTCCTCAACAACGAAATATAGGATATGTATTTCAAGATTATGCATTATTCCCTAATATGACCATCCGTGAAAACTTAGAATTTGCTCTAACAAAAAATCAAAATAATGGTATCGTTTCAGGCTTAATAGATATTGTAGAGCTTGGAGAGTTACAACATCGAAAACCAAATACGTTGTCAGGAGGTCAACAACAACGTGTTGCATTAGCAAGAGCTTTAGTGCAACAACCTCAATTATTATTACTGGACGAACCGTTGGCAGCTCTAGATAATACGATTCGATTAAAACTTCAAGATTATATTTTAAAGGTACATCGAGAATATAAATTAACTACAATCTTAATTAGCCATGATATAGGGGAGATTATAAAACTATCTGATAAAGTATATGTTTTAAAAGAAGGGCAGATTATTAAGCAAGGTACACCTACTGAGGTTTTTATTAATAAAAAAATCAATGATGATTTAAAAGTTACAGGAATTGTACTTGCAATAGAGAAGCAAAATGAGAATTACGAAATTACCCTATCTGTACATTCGCAAATAATAAAAATAAAAACTACGACTTCAGAAATAAAAGATATTAAAATAGGTGATTTTATGGTTATGACTTCTGAAATATTAAACCCTAAATTGTATAAAATAAATTCATGAAAAAAACAATTTTATTATTTTTAATGAATAGCTGTTTTTTGTTTTTGACAAGTCAAAATAGGAATGAATCAAGGTTAGAAAACCCACCAGGAACAATATATTTGAATGATAGTTTATATATTGATAATACTCCTGTTACTAACTTAATGTATTTAGAATTTTTAAATAATATAAAATCATTTTGGTTACCTGAAAAAAGTGACTCAATAAGAAGATCTAAACATAGAGATATAGATAAGAAACCAATATTGAGATTGACCAATTCTATAGGTTCTTCACGAAGAGAAAACTTAACTGATATGAATTTTAATGAACTATTTTTAGGAGTAAGAAATAGTCATGTAGATTTTTTCTTGAAAATGCTTATTAACTCTAACTCTATTATAGAAAAAAATGTTACTAGTAAAGATTATTTAGTACACCCTAAGTATCGTAAATTTCCAGTTTTAAGATTAAATAAACTTCAAGCTGAAATGTATTGTAAATGGCGAACAGATTTAGTTATGCTGCTTTACTCAACTAAACATAAAACAAAAGAGGAAAGAAATAAGTATTATAGTAAAGTAAACTATAGATTAGCAAGTTATGCTGAGTTTAAATATGCTGAGTCTATTTTTAACGGCAAAAAAGCATCAATAAAAACAAAAGAAAAATCACCTTTAAAATTAACTCCTAGAAACAGTTCTAAAAAACTCATTTTTAATCACATATCAGAAATGACATTAGATGATCAGTTATATGGCAATAATTGGAGTGGAATTTATGATCATACGCCCCCAAATAATTATACTGGTTTTAGATGTATATGTGAAGTTGAAAAATAAATGATGAATCCTCAAAAGAAGTCACACTCAAAAGAAAAAACAGAATTACATCAGCGTAATAAACATCGTAAACGCTATAATTTTAAAAAATTAATTGAGAGTTGCTCAGAACTAAAATCGTTTGTGAAGATTAATAATTATGGAGATGAATCAATAGATTTTTTCAATCCTGAAGCTGTAAAAATGTTAAATGAAGCTTTATTAAAACATTATTACAATATTCGCTATTGGGATATCCCTAAAAACTACTTATGCCCACCGATTCCTAGTAGAGCAGATTATATACATTATATAGCAGACGTATTTCAGCAAAAAAATAATGTAAGAGTTTTAGATATAGGAGTTGGGGCAAATTGTATTTACCCAATTATTGGAGTAAATGAATACGGATGGAGTTTTATAGGTTCAGATATAGATGTAATGGCTATTTCATCTGCACAAGATATTATTGATAAAAACGAATCTTTAAAGCATAAAGTTGAATTACGAGTGCAGAAAAACCCACAAGATATTTTTAAAGGGATTATAAAAGAGAATGAAATATTTGATATAACAATTTGCAACCCTCCCTTTCATTCGTCTTTACAAGAAGCACAATCAGGTACACTACGAAAACTTAAGAATCTTAAAAATAAAAGTAAAGTAAAACCTATTTTAAATTTTGGAGGACAAAGTAATGAGCTTTGGTGTGATGGAGGGGAAGCAAAGTTTGTGAAAAATATGATATATGATAGTCGACGTTTTTCTAGATCGAGTAAATGGTTTTCGACTTTAATATCTAAAGAATCAAATTTAAAACTCATACATAAGCTATTAAAAAAAGTTGAGGTTAAAGAGATGAAAACTATCCCAATGTGTCAAGGAAATAAAACAAGCCGTATTGTTATTTGGACATTTATGAGTTTATAACCAAGCTATAATCTATATAAAATCATATATTAGCAAGGCTAGCTTTAATAGTTGCAATAACCAGCAAAATCATTATAAGATGAAAAAAACACTATTAAGCCCCTTAACATTAAAATCCGGATTAACCTTATTAGTATTAGCATTTATTTTCATGTTTTCATTAACCTATATTATTGAAGATTTACGATTTTATACTTTAAAGGAAAATGTTTTAGGACGTTTTTTTGCCATTAAATGGTGGCTTATAGGCCATCTTTCAGGAGGAATACTAGCTTTACTTATTGGTCCATTTCAATTCTGGGCGAACTTTAGAAATAAATATTTAAAACTCCATCGAAACCTAGGTAAAGTATATTTAATTTCAATTTTAATTGCTTCATTATGCTCTACCTATATGGCTTGGAATACAGCTATAATGGTACATTGGACATGGGCATTTAGCTTACAAGGCTTAGCTTTTGTTTGGTTAATAAGCTCATTTATGGCATATAGGTCTATACGCCGTAAACAAATTGAAAACCATAAAGAATGGATGATTAGAAGCTATGTTGTTACTACAGGATTTGTATCTTTTAGATGGATTATGGCACTTCCGTTTATACAAAATTTAGGAAGTTTTCCTGAAGTAGCACCAACAGTTGTTTGGTCAATTTTAGCATTATCATTATTCATTACTGAGGTTATTTTAAGATGGAATAAATAATAATCTTATGTTATTCTTTTAAAAGTTTAAATATTAACGATAAACTTTAAGGAGATTACTTCCATTTAATCCCGCAACCCATACTAGGTTTTTGAACTGATAAAGGAAGCTCATTGTTAAGTAAATTATTTAATGCTTGACGAATATCTGTTCCTGTAACTGGAACTCCATTATTTGGCCGAGAATCATCTAATTGCCCATGATAAACTGTTTTTAGGTTATTGTCAAAAACATAAAAATCTGGAGTGCATGCAGCATCATATGCTTTAGCAATAGTTTGATCTTTATCATACAAATACGGAAAAGGGTATTGTAGTTTTATAGCCATTTCTTTCATTAGCTTAGGTCTATCTTGTGGGTAATTTTCAATATCATTACTACTAATAGCGATAAAAGCAATACCTTTATTAATATAATCGTTTGCAAGTTTTACTAACTCGTCATTAACATGTAAGACAAAAGGGCAATGATTGCATATAAACATTACTACAGTACCATTTTTCCCTTTAATAGTATTTAATTCTACTTGTTTATCATTTACAGTGTTGGTTAAACTAAAATTTGGAGCTTTAGTCCCAATTTCAAACGGATTTGATGCTGTTAATGCCATGATTTGATTTTATATAATTATAAAAACAAATATAGTTGATAGATAATATTTTTAATCTAATGATCTTCAATTTTTTTGAGAAGCATATTTTTAATCTCTGCCCACTCTTCTTTTAAAATACCATAACAACAAGTGCTACGTTTAAACCCGTCTGGCATTAATGTATCTTTTCGTAAAATACCTTCAAGTGTAGCTCCAATTTTCTCAGCTGCTTTACGTGACTTCATATTACGTTCATCTATCCTAAATTCTACTTTATCAAATTCTAAACCCTCGAAAGCATATTGTAACATTAAAAATTTCATATTGATATTTAAACCAGAGCCTTGAAAATTATGTCCAATCCAAGTCCAGCCAATATGTAAAACTTTATTTTTCCAGTTTATGAGCCCAAATCGTGTTGAGCCTGCATAAGCTTTCTGTTGTTTATCATAAATAATAAAGGGTAATGTAGTTTTATGATAATAACCATCTACAGCAACTCTTACATAATCCTTTAAATCTTCTGGAGTTGTTATTGTAGAAGGAGAATAATAAATAAGGTTCTTTTCTTGAGAAACGCCTAATAAGTATTCATAATTACTTAAATCTAAAAGAGATAATTTAACACGGTTATTTTCTAAGATTGGAGCTTTCATAAATTTATACCAAACTGTTAATAATCTCTGTTTTTACTTCATGAACACCTTCAAAAGGTATAATATTTAGATTATCTCCAAATAATTCTTTTGCACGAGCAGTTTCATCGATAATACGATCTTTGGTTAAATACTCATCTTTATCGCCATATACTAAAGATATTTTGGTATTAGTGGTATTTAAAAATTTAAAATCTGAAGCATTTAATTCTTTAGGGATACCACCTGAGCACATTACTAATTGTGAGCATTGTAATTTTCGTTTTGCTACATAACGCATTGAAACCGAAACACCTTGAGAATATCCCAGAACAATAATATTTTTGGTGTCAGTATTTAATTCTTCAGATTCAAAAATTGCATCATAATATTGCATTATATTTTCAGTTTCAACAAGTGTATTTTCTTTAGTTAACCAGCTTGCTCCTATATGTTTAAATTTAGAAGTTATATAATATTTACTTGCAGCTTGCGGTGCTACGATATAGTTCTCTTCAGGATTTAATTCTTTAAAATACTTTAAAAAATAACGACTTAAATACCCCATTCCGTGGCAAACAAACCAAATATTTTTTGTCTCATTAGTAAGCGTATTTAATGTAGAATATGTATTTGTAGTTTGATATGAGATTTCTTTTTCTATAGAATTCATTTTAACTCTTGTTTTGTACTTTTACGGTTCTAAAAAACACAAAAATACGTATCGTAATTGGTAAGTATTAAATATAAAATAAGTTATTTTAATGAAATTATCTAAAGAGCAAACACTTATCCAAGCAAACGCAGTTTGTGAAAACACATTAATGGAAACTCTAAATATTGAATTTGTTGACTTTGGAGACGATTTTGTTGTAGCAAGAATGCCAGTAAATTCTAGAGTACATCAACCAGATGGTGTTTTACATGGCGGGGCTACTGTTGCATTGGCAGAAACTACAGGGAGTTTTGCAGCGCATATGTTTTTGAATCAAGAAAAAACATTTGTTCGAGGTATAGAAATTTCTGCAAACCATATTAAGAGCGTAAAAAGTGGTTTTGTATATGCTAAAGCTACCTTTATACATAAAGGACGAACTACACAATTGTTTGACATTAGAATTACGGATGATAACAATCGCTTAGTATCACTGTGCAAATTAACAACAGTCTCGCTTCCTAATAAAAAATAAATGCATTTGAGTAACTTTTTTGAGGAAATATCTAATCAGCTTAATACTGGATTACCTTTTGTTGCTTATAGAAAACCTAAAACGTTATCTATAAAGGCAGTTCTTCAAGAAAATGATAATATATTTTATGTAGAAGATTATACAGAAAAAGGTTTTGTATTTGCTCCTTTTGATAATAAAGAAGATTCGATTTTAATTCCATTAAATCATTCAAAAATTATAAAAACAGAGCATATTTTTTCAAACGCAATTGAGAAGGTTCAAGATGAATATTTGGATGATGAGTTAGCAAAAAAACAGCATATCAATATTATTAAAAAAGCAATGTGTGAGATTGAAACAAATTTGCTTTTAAAAGTTGTTATTTCTAGAAAAGAAAAAATTGCAATAAAGAACTCTAATCCTATTGAGATATTTAAACGATTGCTTAATAAATATAAAGATGCTCTTGTTTATTGTTGGTATCATCCTAAAGTTGGATTATGGTTAGGAGCTACCCCTGAGACATTATTAAAATTAGAAGGAAATCGTTTTTCTACAATGGCATTAGCAGGCACTCAAATTTTTAAAGATGATTCTGAGGTGAAATGGGGTGATAAAGAAATTGAAGAACAACAATTTGTAACTGATTTTATTACAAGAAGGTTAAACTCTTTAACGAATACATTAACGATGTCCAGAGTCAAAACTGTAAAAGCAGGTAGTTTATTACATTTAAGAACTGATATATCTGGATTGTTCAAAAAAGAATCAGGGTTAGAACATTTGATATCTGTATTACATCCAACTCCAGCGGTATGTGGATTGCCAATGAAAATAGCAAAAAGCTTTGTGCTTCAAAATGAAAACTATAAACGCGAATTTTATACAGGATTTTTAGGAGAACTTAATTTAGAAACTGAATTAACTTCACGCTCAAGTAAGCGTAATATCGAAAATCGTGCTTATACTATTAAAAAAAATCAAACAGAACTATTTGTGAATTTACGCTGTATGCAACTTCAAGATAAAAATGCAATTCTTTATATCGGCGGAGGGATTACAAAAGCTTCAATTCCAGAAAAAGAGTGGGAAGAAACTGTTTCAAAATCTTTAATAATGAAAACTGTTTTATAATTCTATATATTATAGCGATTCCTTACTTTTACGCTTAGATTACAAATTAATGAAACTACCAAAAATCCCGCTTGCGCAGATGGTGATTCAACTTTGCGAAAGTAAAGATGTTCAACATATTGTAATATCTCCAGGGAGTCGAAATGCTCCTTTAACTATTGGATTTACAAACCACCCTTATTTTAAGAGCTATAGTATAGTAGATGAGCGTTGTGCAGCATTTTTTGCTTTAGGAATTGCACAGCAAACAAAAAAACCAGTAGCATTAGTATGTACATCTGGTAGTGCATTACTTAATTATTACCCGGCAATAACAGAAGCGTATTATAGTGATATCCCTTTAGTAGTGATTTCTGCAGATCGCCCACAACATTTAATTGGAATTGGAGATGGACAAACTATAAATCAAGAAAATGTTTTTAAAAATCATATTTTATATATGGCGAATTTAAAATACAATGAAGATGATTTTTTAGTTAAAAACAATAATGAAATTGAAATTAATTCAGCTTTAAACTTTGCAATTATAAATAATGGTCCAGTACATATTAATGTACCCCTTAACGAGCCTTTATATGATATGATTAATGAGTTTTCAACAGAAACAAAATCAATTCCCATTCCTGAAAAAATAAATGAAAAAGAAGACTTGTCCGAGTATCGTAATATTTGGAATTCTTCAGATCGAAAATTGATTTTAGTAGGTGTTAATACTCCAAATATATTAGCTCAAGAATATATAGAAAAACTTGCAAACGATGATAGTATTTTAGTATTTACAGAAACAACATCTAATCTACATCACAATTCGTTTTTCTCAAGTATAGATAAAATAATTGCACCGTTATCAGAAGAAGAATTTTTGAAACTTCAGCCAGATATTCTTCTAACTTTTGGAGGGTTAATAGTTTCTAAAAAAATCAAGGCATTTTTAAGAACGTATCAACCTAAACACCATTGGCATATAGATGAAAAAAGAGCAAACAATACGTTTTTTTGTTTAGAGAAACATTTTAAAATGACTGTAAACACTTTTTTTAAAGAGTTACAGATTAAAAATGAAATGATAAGTGATTACAAACCTTTTTGGAATAAAATAAAAACAATTAGAAACGAAAAACATAAAACTTACTTAAATGAAATCCCATTTTGTGACCTTAAAGCCTTTGACTTACTTTTAGATAGCTTACCAAGTTATAGTAATTTACAATTAAGTAACAGTTCCACAATTAGGTATATGCAATTATTTGACGTAAATAAAACGTTAAGTGTATATTGTAATAGAGGAACAAGTGGTATAGATGGTAGTACATCGACTGCAATTGGAGCAGCTATAATGTCTAAAAATCAAACAATATTAATAACAGGAGATTTGAGTTTTTTTTATGATAGTAATGCACTTTGGAATAATCATATTCCAAAAAATTTCAGAATCATTTTAATGAATAATAGTGGAGGAGGTATTTTTAGAATTTTACCTGGACATAAAAACACAGAAAATTTTGACACCTATTTTGAAACAACACATAAATTAACTGCAAAGCAGCTATGTGAAATGTATAATTTTGGATATAAAACAGCATTTAATGAAAAAGATTTAAAAAATGTATTAGTTGACTTTTATTCTGAGAGCGATCAGCCCAAGTTATTAGAGGTTTTCACGCCAAGAACTATAAACGATGATATATTATTAAAATATTTCTCAATTTTAAAATGATTAAATTTTTTAAAAAAGACAGGTCAGAAAAATGACTCAAAAAAAACGTATATTTAAGCATTAGAAATTCTTTAAAACATTAGTATTATGAGTAAACGTGACGACCTTATTGTTAAATACGCGTCAGATTTAAAAGATAAATTTGGTATAGATCCAGATATGGACTTATTAACTAAAGTAACTATTGGTTGTGGTCCATCTATTTATAATAGAGATTCGGCTTCTGTTTCAAGTTCTGATGAGAAAGAACTTGCTACAGTAAAAAACAATTTCTTAATTAAAAAATTAGGTTTAGAAGATAGTGCTGATTTAGATAAAGGAATTGACTCTATAATGAATACTTATGGACGCTCTAATCGTAATAAATATAGAGTAGTAGTATATTATTTATTAACAAAGCATTTTAAAAAAGAATCTGTTTATAAGTAACAGTTTTACATTAACAATTATATTTTAAAGCGTTATACAAATTGTGTAATGCTTTTTTGCTTTTATACGCTAATAATATAATTACATTTGCAGAATGATATATATAGGTGAATATAATACTCTAGAAATCTTAAGAGATACAGAACCAGGTTTATTTCTTGGAGATAATGATAATAATGAAGTACTTTTACCAAATAGATACGTGCCAAAAGAATTTGAAATTGGTGACTCCATTGAAGTCTTTGTATATTTAGATAATGAGGAGCGACTAGTAGCAGTTACAGATAAACCTTATATTAAAAATGGAGATTTTGCATTATTGCGCTGCAATCAAGTATCCAGTATTGGCGCTTTTTTAGATTGGGGCTTAGTAAAAGAATTGTTTTGCCCATTTAAAGAACAAGCTTTTAAAATGAAAGCTGGAGGTTGGTATTTAGTACATTGTTATTTAGATGAAGAGAGTAATAGACTAGTAGCGTCAAGTAAAACCAATCATTTTTTAAGCAATAAAGAATTAACTGTAAACCAATTTGATGAAGTTGATTTAATCGTTTCTCATCCTTCAGATATTGGTATGAATGTGATTGTTAATAAACAGCATTTAGGTCTTATTTTTAATGAAGATATATTTAAAGATATTAGTGTTGGAGATAAATTAAAAGGGATTATAAAAAAAATTAGACCAGACAATAAATTAGATATCTCTTTAGGGCAAATTGGTTATAGAAATATAGAACCTAATGCAGGATTTATTATGAATGAATTAGAGGATAATAGTGGGTTTTTAAAATTAACAGATAAATCATCACCCGAAGAGATAAAAGAAGTATTACAAATGAGTAAAAAGAGTTTTAAAAAAGCTCTAGGATCACTCTATAAGCAGAGACTTGTTGTTATTAAAGAGGACGGTATTTATCTCTCAACTAAAATGTAATGATGGAGAAACCCAACGTATAGCTTCAGATAAATCAGTAAAACAACTACTGTTTTTAGATCCCCATAAATAAGTTTCTAGAGTAGCATTAATATATGATCTATTATTATAAGTTACTATAGCGTATGCGTTCATATTCAGGTTAGACTTAAAAAATTTCAGCCAATCGGCCGGCTTTACTGCATAAGAATTTATTCTATTTGAAATATAGCTTATTGAAGATAAACTATCCTTACCATAAAATTCAATAGCAGATTTAATCATATTTTGTGCTGTTTCCCAATTATAAATAATATCTTGATTAATTTCACTCACTATAAAAGTGTCAAAAAAATAGTAAGTGCCTTCATCAAATATATATACATCTTTTATTAAATGATGTATATCACTATCTTCAATACGCATATGAGTTTTGGTCTTTAAGCAAAACTAATTTTTTAAAGGAAAAATCTAAATAATTAAACCTAAAAGTGCGAGACTTTTCGATTAGTAGTGAACTTTTAACGCTAAATTGTATGTGTTATTCATCTTGCTATAGCAAGATAAAAAGAAATTTAGCGTTCCATGTTTTCATTTAAATACCTATTTTTACCGATGTAAACAATGAGTTAAATGGAGAAAATTGATTGGATTAAAACCAAAGAATACGAAGACATTACTTATAAAAAATATAATGGTGTTGCTAGGATAGCATTTAATAGACCTGATGTACGTAACGCATTTCGCCCAAAAACAACAAGCGAATTATACGACGCATTTTATGACGCTAATGAAGATGTAAACATTGGTGTTGTATTGTTAAGCGCAGAAGGGCCATCGACTAAAGATGGTGTATACTCATTTTGTAGTGGAGGTGACCAAAAAGCTCGAGGCCATCAAGGTTATGTAGGAGAGGATGGTTATCATCGTTTAAATATTTTGGAAGTACAACGATTAATTCGTTTTATGCCTAAAGCAGTAATTGCTGTTGTACCAGGTTGGGCAGTAGGAGGTGGACATAGCTTGCATGTGGTTTGTGATTTAACTTTAGCAAGTAAAGAGCATGCTATCTTTAAACAGACAGACGCAGATGTAACCAGCTTTGATGGAGGGTATGGATCTGCTTATCTTGCAAAAATGGTTGGTCAAAAAAAGGCACGTGAAATATTCTTTTTAGGGAGAAACTATAATGCTCAAGAAGCCTATGAAATGGGAATGGTAAATGCAGTAATCCCTCATGACGAATTAGAAACTACTGCTTACGAATGGGCTCAAGAAATTTTAGAGAAATCTCCAACTTCAATTAAAATGCTAAAATTTGCAATGAATTTAACGGATGATGGAATGGTAGGGCAACAAGTGTTTGCTGGAGAAGCAACGCGTTTAGCTTACATGACAGATGAAGCTATAGAAGGTAGAAATGCATTTTTAGAAAAACGTAAGCCTAATTTTGATAAAAAATGGATTCCTTGATTCATAATATCATTTTGTTTTTAAAAATTAATTTAACTAACAACTACTAAATTTTAATTGATGGATAAAATAAAGTTATGGATCTCGGCATTTCGTTTAAGAACATTGCCACTATCGATATCAGGAATTATCGTTGGTGCATCTATGGCATATTATAATGGTTATTTTAAAATTTCAATTTTTATCCTTGCAATTTTAGTAACCTTGAGCTTGCAAATCCTATCAAATTTAGCAAATGATTATGGTGACGGTGTAAAAGGAACAGATAATAACAACAGGATAGGCCCAGAGCGAGCAATACAAAGTGGTAAAATTACACCAGACGAAATGTTTTCTGCAATTAGAGCTAATATATTAATTGTAATAATGCTTATATTTTTATTAATACTAGCCTCTTTCGGAACAAAGCATTTTTTATATGCTATTACCTTTTTTATATTAGGGATACTTTGCGTTTATGCAGCCATTAAATATACAATAGGAGCTTCTGCTTATGGTTATCGATCATTAGGAGATATTATGGTTTTTATTTTCTTTGGATTACTAAGTGTTATGGGAAGTTATTTTTTATTTGCTAGGCAATTAGATCATATATTAATTTTACCGGCGTGTGCTATAGGGTTGTTAAGTGCAGGAGTACTTAATCTCAATAATATGAGAGATATTAAATCTGATTTATCTTCTAATAAAATTACTGTAGCTGTAAAATTAGGCCTGAAAAAAGCTAAGCGATATCATTATACACTCATAATAAGTGCAATGATTTTATCTGCTATTTTTGGGTTATTATATTATACTGCTCCTCTAAACCTTATTTTTGTTCTTGCTTATATTCCTTTAGTAAAACATTTGCGATTTGTTCAAAAAACAGAAAATCCCAAACTGCTAGATTCCCAACTAAAAACTTTGGCGTTAACTACATTTATATTTTCAATTTTGTTAGGAGTAGGGTATTTGCAAAATGCATTTTAAATACATATTCTATATATAACTTATACTCTAAACTTTTCAATGAAAGCTTCTTATTATAAATACATACTTGATTTTAAGCAGGCTAGTGGTACTTCTAGAGGAGTAATGACGCATAAAGAAACTTGGTTTATTATCTTAAAGACAGATACAAAACAAGGTGTTGGAGAATGTAGCATTTTAAGAGGATTGAGTATAGATGATTGCCCAAGTTTTGAAACTAAATTAAAATGGACTTGCGATAATATTCATTTAGGTTTAGAAACCTTGCTACAAGAGTTAATTGAATTCCCTGCGATACAATTTGGTTTAGAAATGGCATTTTTGTCGCTTCAAAGTATAAATAAATTTGAGTTATTTCCTTCAAAATTTACTAAAGAGAAGGCATCTATCCCTATTAATGGATTAATTTGGATGGGGGGCAAACACTTTATGAAGCAACAAATTAAAGATAAATTAAATCAAGGATTTAGTTGTATTAAAATGAAAATTGGAGCTATAGATTTTAAAACAGAATTAGAATTATTAAAATCAATTAGAGACGAATTCTCTGTTAGTGATATTGAATTAAGAGTTGATGCTAATGGTGCTTTTTCTGCTGAAAATGCTTTAGAAAAATTAAAAATACTGTCTCAATTTGATTTACACTCAATTGAACAACCTATAAAGCCGAAGCAGTATGAAAGCATGGCTCAACTGTGTGAACAATCTCCGCTACCTATTGCTTTAGATGAAGAATTGATTGGTGTACTCTCTTTAAAAAATAAAGAAGAGTTATTGAAAACTATTAATCCGCAATATATTATTTTAAAACCAAGTTTAGTAGGTGGTTATAAAGGTAGTAATGAATGGATTAAGCTTTCGGAAAATCAAAATATTGGTTGGTGGGTTACTAGTGCTTTAGAAAGCAATATAGGTCTTAATGCTATTGCACAATGGACGTATACTCTAAATAGTAATTTGCCGCAGGGGTTAGGAACTGGGAGTTTGTTTATTAATAATTTTGAATCTCCATTAGAAGTAAGGAGAGGAAAATTATATTATAATAATATTATAAATTGGAATTTTAAATTAAAAGAATGAGTTACATACAACAAGCTTATAAAGGATTATATGATTATTGGAGATATTTAATAGGAATAGCTATTATTGTAGCTGGAATTACAATATTTTCGATACCTCATGCTATTGCTATTGCATTTAAAACATTTGAAGGAGAAATAGATCAATCTAGAATAGATGATATAAGCTATTTAATGAGCTTATTTGACTCAAACCTGAATTTAATTTTTGTGCTACTACCCTTTGCAGGAGGTCTACTAACATTAATTTTAGTGACAAGATATCTTCATAAACAATCGTTTGTCAAACTCACTACAACTCGTAAAAAAATAGATTGGAAACGTATTTTATTTGCATTTTTCTTTTGGGGTATTATATCATCAACTTTTGTGTTAATTGATTATTATTCTAATCCAGAATCGTATCAATTCAACTTTAAACTAATGCCATTTGTCATATTAGCTCTTATTTCTATTGCTTTGGTCCCGTTACAAACGAGCTGTGAAGAATATTTGTTTAGAGGTTATTTAATGCAAGGAATAGGAGTGATAGTGAAAAACAAATGGATTCCTTTAATCATCACTTCAGCTATTTTTGGATTATTACACATTTCTAACCCAGAAATTGATCAGTTAGGTCATATCCTTTTAGTGTATTACATTGGTACTGGTTTATTTTTAGGAATTACTGTTTTAATGGATGAAGGACTAGAACTCGCGTTAGGGTTCCATGCTGCAAACAATTTGTTTACAGCATTATTAGTAACAGCAGATTGGACAGCGTTTCAAACGCATTCTATATTAAAAGATGTTTCAGAACCGGAAGCAGCTGGAATAATGGATACCTTTTTTCCTGTGTTTGTTATATTCCCTATAGTACTATTTATTTTTGCTAAAAAATATAAATGGAATAATTGGAAAGGAAAATTATTTGGTAAAGTAAAGCAACCTTTAAAAGAAAACTATAAGATTATAGGAGAATCTTAAAATGATAACAAACTTCACTAAAATACACAATGCGTTTAAGTTAAATGGTAAACATTATACGTTAACTGCATTAAAAGAAGTTGCATTAGATTTTGCTAAACAAGAAAGTTATAAAGTTCACATTGGTAATTTTTTATTAGATTGGTTAAATAATGAAGACTATGTTGTAGTAAATACTTCAGGTTCTACAGGAATACCCAAAGCTATTAAACTTCAAAAGCAAGCAATGATTTATTCTGCTAAGGCTACAGGAGATTTTTTTAAGTTAGAACCAAACCACAAAATATTACATTGTTTACCTAGTAATTTTATTGCAGGTAAAATGATGTTAGTTAGAGCATTAGTTTTAGGCTTGGATGTACATATCGTAACTCCAGCGTCAAACCCTTTAGAAGGAATAAATAAAGAGTATGAGTTTTGTGCTATGGTACCATTACAACTAGAAAACTCTCTAAAAAAATTATATAAAATTAAAACCCTCATTGTTGGAGGAGCAGCTGTATCAAATACCCTTAAAAATGAATTAGAAAACCTTTCAACTCGTATATATGCTACTTACGGGATGACAGAAACCATTACTCATATTGCAGTAAAGGCATTAAATTATTCTAATAATAGTCTCTACTATAGTGTTCTTCCAAATATTATAGTTAAAACAGATGAAAGAGGATGTTTAGTTATAAATGCCCCTCAATTAAACCCAAAAGCAATTGTTACTAATGATCTTGTGACACTGAAATCAGAAACATCTTTTAAACTCTTAGGGCGCTATGATAATATAATTAATTCTGGAGGGATTAAATTTATTCCAGAACAAATTGAACAAAAGCTCCAACACTTAATTAATTCGCGATTTTTTATTGCTTCAGAAAATGATAAACAGTTGGGAGAGCGTTTAATTATTATTATTGAAGCTGAAGAAAATAGTATTGACTCTTCAGTTTTTAGTGTTTTAGAGAAATATGAAACACCTAAAAAGATTTATTATTTAAATCGATTTATAGAAACTGCTACTTCTAAAATAAATCGTATTGAAACCCTTAAATTAATTTAAGAGTAGTTCACTCACCCAAAAGAAGACTTTACTCATTACTGGTTTTATAAATTATGGTTTATATATAGTTTTATATCAAACTTTAAAACAGATCATAATGAGAAAACTAATTTTAATCGTATGCGCATTAACGATATCTTTACAGATACAAGCGCAGGAAAAAGTAATTAGAGGAACAGTAACGTTTTCTGAAGATGGTTTACCATTGCCAGGAACTAGTGTTCTTGTTAAAAAAACAAAGAGAGGAGTTCAAACTGATTTTGATGGGAACTACGAACTTAAAGCTAGTATTGGGGAAATATTGGTGTTTTCATTAATAGGTTATAAAAATGAAGAAGTAGTTGTCGGAAGTTCAAACCGTATTGATGTTTCATTAGATTTAGATATTAAAGCATTGGAAGAAGTTGTTGTTACTGGATATGCTACAACAAGTAAAATACAGCTCACTGGTGCTGTATCATCAATGAGTGGTAAAAAAAAAGTAAAACCATCATTAGGTCAAGTGCTTCAGGGGCAAACATCAGGAATACAAGTTACTTCTGCAAATGGAACTGCAGGTGCTTTAACCTCAATAACTATTAGAGGTGTTAACTCTATAAATTCAAACAAACCTTTATATATTGTAGATGGTATACCAGTTAATGAAACGGATTTTAATTCTCTAACTCCAAAAAAAATCAAAGACATTAAAGTATTTAAAAATGATAAAGCATCTGCTTTATATGGAAGTAAAGGTGCAAATGGAGTTATTGTAATTAGTACAAAAGGAAAAAAACAGCAAACGGATTTATCAATTATTGAAGATTTCTATAATGAATCTTACGCTCAAATCAACGAAAACAGTTTTGAAAGAACCAATTTATCTCCATTATCAACGTTTTCTATAGATGTTGATAAAGCGTCATATAGTAATATTAGACGAATGATTAATAAAGGGCAAAAAATCCCTTATGATGCAGTGAAAATTGAAGAAATGATTAATTATTTTGATTATAATTATCCACAACCATCAGATAACCACCCATTTTCAATTAATACAGAAGTTGCTCAAACCCCTTGGAATATAGATACCAAAATTGTCAAAATTGGACTCCAAGGAAAAACTTATGAAAACGACGCATTACCAGCATCTAATCTTACATTCTTAATTGATGTGTCTGGGTCTATGGGAGCACATAATAAATTACAATTATTAAAACCAGCGTTCAAATTGTTAGTTAATCAGCTGAGAAAAAAAGATAAAGTATCTATCGTTGTATATGCTGGTGCTGCAGGTGTTGTTTTAGAACCAACATCGGGTGATAAAAAAGAAAAAATAATGGAAGCTTTAGACAATTTACAATCAGGAGGGTCTACAGCTGGGGGAGCTGGCATTAAACTGGCTTATAAGTTAGCTCAAGAACACTTTATAAAAAATGGAAATAATCGAGTTATTTTAGCAACAGACGGAGATTTTAATGTAGGAGCTTCTAGCGACAAAGCTATGGAGAAATTAATTGAAGAAAAACGCAAATCGGGAGTGTTCTTATCAGTATTAGGTTTTGGATACGGAAATTATAAGGATTCAAAATTAGAAACCTTAGCAGATAAAGGAAATGGCAATCACGCATACATCGATAATCTTCAAGAAGCTCAAAAAGTATTCGGTAAAGAGTTTGGAGGAACATTATACACTATTGCTAAAGATGTGAAAATTCAAGTAGAATTTAACCCTAAAAAAGTGCAAGCATATCGATTAATAGGCTATGAAAATAGATTGTTAGCTGATGAAGATTTTATTGACGATACTAAAGATGCAGGAGAACTAGGAAGTGGTCATACCGTAACAGCTCTTTATGAAATAATTCCAGTAGGTATAAAAAGTGATTATTTAAAGGAAGTGGATGATTTAAAATACACAGAAACAACTCCAACTAATAAATACTCTGATGAATTATTAACAGTAAAGTTTCGTTATAAAAAACCTTCTGAAGATGAAAGTATAGAAATGATTCACACACTTAAAGACGAGCTAAAAGAAGCTTCTAGCGATTTAAAATTTGCTTCAGCTGTTGCTTTATTCGGAATGCAACTAAGACATTCAAAATATTATAATAATTCCAAAATTGAAGACATAATTACTTTAGCTAATGCAGCAAGAGACAATGATAAAGAAGGTTATAAAGCTGAATTTATAAGATTAGTATCTTTATACGAAAATTTATAAAAAAACAAATAAGAAAGAGCAATTTCAGTATTGTTCTTTCTTATCTTATTGTTGCATTTTTAAATAATAATCAGCAGAACGCTTTCCAGAACCATAAAACATAAAAAATACTGAAACCAAAAATGTAATACTGGCAAGCAATAAATTTAAAGTGTTCATCTCTCCAACAAAATTTATAAGTATGGCACCAATTAAAATTGGTAATTGAGCAATTATTGCCCAACGTGTTAACAAACCACACATTATTAAAATACCTCCAATAAAATGAGCGGGAACTACATAATGAACAGTAATCATTCCTCCAGCAAGATTCTGGATAGGTTTAAACAAATCCATTAAAAGTTGAGTGTTACCCATAAAATTAATGCCTTTAATAAGTAAAAATACACCTAAAGTAATTCGTAGTATATCTAATGGTAAATAGGTATGCTTGTTTGCCCATTTATTAAGTGTTTTAATTCTTCCCATAACTATACAATTTAGATTTTCAATCATAAGATACGGAAATTATCAGATTAATTAAAATCTGATTTTAATTAATAACTTAAATAAATACTTAATAAATAGATGCTTAATCTTATTTAATTGATTATTTTTCGAGTAATAAATTGAAAAATATAGGGTATGAAAAAGATTATTCTTTTATTATTAATATGTGGATTCCAAGCAAACAGTCAACAAATATTATCTGAAAAAGACCAAGCTAAAATTGTAGATGAATTATTGGCAGAACGGTTTAATAATTTGCTTCCACAATTAATGGATCGTACAGGGATAGATATGTGGGTATTAATTTCTCGAGAATATAATGAAGACCCAGTTTTACGAACAATGCTACCAGCAACTTGGTTAAACGCAAGACGAAGAACAATTATTCTCTTCTATAGAAATAAGGAGAAAAATACACTAGATAAGCTAGCAGTCGCACGATATAATTTTGGAGATAATATTATTTCTGCATGGGATAAAGAAAAGGAACCTAATCAATGGAAACGCCTTGTAGAATTAATAGAAGAACGAAACCCTAAATCTATTGGATTAAACTTTTCTAAGTATTTTAATATTGCTGATGGTTTAGATAAAACAGATTATGATGAGTTTATGGAGTTTCTTCCTAAAAAAAATCAAAATAAAATTGTTTCAGCTCAAAAACTAGCTACAGCTTGGATAGAAACCAGAACTCCTCGAGAAATGGTGATTTATAATCAATTGGTTGATATTACTCATGATATTATTGCTGAGGCATTCTCAGAAAAAGTTATCACACCTGGAATTACAACTACCACGGATATAGAATGGTGGTTTAGACAAAAAGTAACAGAGTTAGGCTTAAAAACATGGTTTCACCCTAGTGTAGATGTGCAACGCAGCGATGATGGATTAGGTAATCATTTGCGTTCGTTCTCTAACCGTCCAGATGAAATGATTATTCTTCCTGGAGATCTATTACATTGTGATTTCGGGATTACGTATTTACGTTTAAATACAGATTGTCAGGAACACGCTTATGTATTAAAGCCTAATGAAAAAAAACCTCCGCAATTTTTAGTGAATGCTTTAAAAAATGGAAATAGAGTACAGGATATTTTTACTTCAAATTTTGAAACTGGAAAAACGGGAAATCAAGTACTACTAAAATCATTAAGTGAAGCTAAAGCAGAAGGATTAAGACCTGCAATTTATACACATCCATTAGGAAGTTATGGACATTCATCTGGAACCACTTTAGGAATGTGGGATTCACAAAATGGAGTAGTGGGTACAGGCGATTATCCATTATTCCCAAATACTGTTTATGCTATTGAGTTAAATACAACAGTAAAAATCCCAGAATGGAAACGTGATATTCGTATAATGCTTGAAGAAGCAGGTTTTTATGGAGAAAGAGGGTTTAGATATGTTAATGGACGACAAACTAAACTGTTTACAATCCCAAGAGTTAAAAAACACCAAGGGAATTGAAATTACTTTTTAGTAAGCCTATAAAACAATATTGAAGCAATTAATCCAAAAAAGGCAAAGCCAGTTAATCCACTAAAAACATATTGATGCCCTAATTTTCCTGGATTATTATCTAATAATACTCCAATTAAAGGTCCTGAAAAAATATCAGGTGTAAATCCTATTACCGAAATTAAGCCTACAACAGTTCCCGTAAGTACTAACGGAATCTTACCTTCTTCTAATACTGCAAAATAGAGTACTCTTACTGTATAAACGCCTATGGCAGTTAGTCCAATAGATAATATAAAAAGAAATGTACTTTGTATATCAATAATTCCCAAAGCAATTATTGTACTTGCGATTATTGTAAATAAAAAACCGATGCTCAACCATAAAGAAGCTCGTGTTCTATCGGCTAGAACTCCAATCAAAACTCCAACGATAGGCCTTATATATAATAATGAAGCACCTATTTTGGCTGAAGTTATAGCATCATAATGCATTACATCATTCGCATATAAAGGAAATATATCAGTAACCTTATAACCTAAGTATGCACAAAGAACAATGATCATAAGTAACCATACCGATGGAATTCTTAAAACTTGTTTAATACTTTTTAAATGTAGTTTCTGACTATTTTCGAAACCATCAACTGTTTTTAATGATCTGAATAAATAAAAAATTAATAACCCTATGAGAGCAATAATAGCAGAAGAAATTAAAATAACATTTCGAAATGCGTGTTGACGTTCTTCAAAAGAAGCATTAACAATATCTGCATCGATAAAAAAAGAAAAAATAAACACTCCTAAAGAGCCTACTCCAGCAGCTACTAAACCTCTACCGCCATCTAAAAAGCCAAAGGCACGACCTTGTTGTTTTGTTCCTCCCCAAATACGTGTTGCTTTTATTAGAGACGACCAGAATAAGAAAATAGTCGTAAATCCCCAATACCCAAACAATAATTTTAATTGAGTGTAATCAGGGAAAGTGGATAGATATATTCCTCCAAGTGCTGTTAGTATTAATGCTGTAGACATTAAATAACGTGGATGAAACTTATCTGCTAATGGACCACCAAATAAATAAGAAAATAAAGCAACAATACCATAAATAGAAAAGCAGTAACCAATTTCAGTATTATTAATATTAAAAACTTCCAGAAATGTAGGCCGAAAAACACGTTGCAATACAAAAGGTAAAATAAAAACAGCCTCTCCAGATAAAATTAAAAGAATAAGAATATAGAAAGGCTGTTTTGTTTTAATTACTCTCATTATTAATTATTGAGAATTATGATAATTGTCATCATATCTTTTTAATTCATTCCTAAATGCGTTTGAAGCTTTAACACTAAAATGACTAGCTTTAAAAATATAATTACCATAATTATTTATAGTTACTGTAAAATCACAAGCTTGAATACCCCTAGAGAATAGTTTATAAATTAGCCCTTTATGATCTATCATACTATTAGGCGAAGTGTATTTAGATTCATAATGAGCTATTAAAAGATCAGAATTTAATTTCTTTTTGAGATTATCTAATATAGATGAAGTTTTTTCTCTTTTGATCCAAGAATAAGAATCATACCAACAATCACTTATAGGTTTGTAATATGAAATTGTTAGATATTTTATAGAATCTAAATCTTTCTCAAAATTTGATTTAAGATAATTTTTAAACTGTATTAGATCACTTTCTTTTAGTTTACCATGATCAATGTTAGTTTTTTCAAAAGTAAGATCTTTTAAAAAGAAGTTCTTAGAATCTATTTCAACTTCTTTAGTTGATTTACAAGAATAATAAATAGAAAAAAGAATTATAATGGTAATAATATTTTTTTTCATAAAGAAATATAAATTTTGTTATGATAAATTATACCTGCAACACACCCAAATTAAAAGGTTTTTCAATAGGAGCATGGTTTGCGGCTTCAATACCCATACTCACCCAAGTACGAGTATCTAAAGGATCAATAACAGCATCTGTCCAAATACGTGAAGCTGCATAATATGGAGAAACTTGATTGTCATAACGTGATTTAATACGATTAAACAATTCTTCTTCTTTTTCTTTAGTAAAAACTTCTCCCTGTTTTTCAAGAGATACTTTCTCTATTTGCAATAGTACTTTAGCAGCGGAGTTTCCACTCATTACTGCTAATTCAGCGCTAGGCCAAGCAGCAATTAATCTTGGATCATAGGCTTTACCGCACATAGCATAATTCCCAGCCCCATAGCTATTTCCTATTACAATCGTAAACTTTGGCACCACAGAGTTACTTACAGCATTTACCATTTTAGCGCCATCTTTTATAATGCCACCATGTTCACTTTTACTACCTACCATAAACCCAGTGACATCTTGTAAAAAAACCAACGGAATTTTCTTTTGATTACAGTTGGCTATAAACCGTGTAGCTTTATCGGCAGAGTCGTTATAAATAACACCACCAAACTGCATTTCGCCTTTTTTTGTTTTTACTAGTTTTCGCTGATTAGCGACAATACCAACTGCCCAGCCATCTATACGAGCATAAGCTGTAATAATGGTTTGCCCGTAACCCTCTTTATACTCATCAAACTCAGAATTATCTACTAATCGTTTAATGATTTCTTTCATATCATATTGGTCTGCTCGCGATTTAGGTAAAAGACCATAAATATCTTGTGGATTTTCTTTTGGTTTTTCAGCTTTCACTTTATTAAAACCAGCTTTATCATAATCTCCAATTTTATCTATAAGTCGTTTTATAGTGTCTAATGCATCTTTATCATCTTTTGCTTTATAATCGGTAACACCACTAATTTCACAATGTGTCGTTGCTCCACCTAAAGTTTCGTTATCAATACTTTCGCCAATAGCAGCTTTTACTAAATAACTTCCCGCTAAAAAAATACTTCCTGTTTTATCAACAATTAAAGCTTCATCACTCATAATTGGTAAATAAGCACCACCAGCAACACAGCTACCCATAACGGCAGCAATTTGAGTAATTCCCACACTACTCATTACTGCATTATTTCTAAAAATTCGCCCAAAATGTTCTTTATCTGGAAATATTTCATCTTGCATAGGTAAATACACACCAGCACTATCTACCAAATATATAATAGGCAATTTATTTTCTATGGCTATTTCCTGAGCACGTAAATTCTTTTTTCCGGTAATAGGAAACCAAGCGCCAGCTTTTACAGTAGCATCATTGGCGACAACAATACACTGTTTGCCCTTTATATAACCAATTTTAATAACAACTCCACCTGAAGGACAACCTCCATGCTCTTCGTACATCCCTTCACCTGCAAAAGCGGCAATTTCAATAGATTTAGATTTAGGATCTAATAAATAATCTATACGCTCTCTAGCAGTTAGTTTTCCTTTAGCATGGTGTTTTTCTATACGTTTTTTTCCTCCACCCAGTTTAACTTGAGCAAAGCGT
Source organism: Flavobacteriaceae bacterium (assembly GCA_003443635.1). Lineage (NCBI taxonomy): Bacteria > Pseudomonadati > Bacteroidota > Flavobacteriia > Flavobacteriales > Flavobacteriaceae > Flavobacteriaceae bacterium. The sequence goes on from CP031964.1 coordinate 1,823,566, forward strand.
GATTTTAATTCTGAAAGTAAAAGTTTATTGTAATCTTCGTTTTTATTGAAGTCGATATCCATTAATAAAAAATTTTGAGGTAAAAATACAAAAGTTTTAGTCCCTTAAAAAAGTGCTTCCTTAATAAAATTAACATTCAATTCACAATCTAAAATATAACCTCCTAAGCAAATTGATTAATTTTACATCTCTAAAAAATTTCTCAAATAAAAAACGAATGAAACATATTATAGCTTTTGCTGGTAGCAATAGTAAAGCTTCAATAAATAGACAATTAGCACTTTATACTGCAAGTCAATTACATAATACAAATGTTATTGCTTTAGATCTTAATGATTTTGAATTACCAATGTATGGAATGGATTATGAATTAGCTCATGGTGTTCCTAAAAATGCACAAATTTTTTTAGACCATATTAAAGCATCTGATGGAATTGTATTATCACTTGCAGAACATAACGGATCGTATGCTACTGTTTTTAAAAATCTCTTTGATTGGATGTCTAGAATTGACAAAAAACTATGGAGTAATAAACCAATGTTACTGATGGCCACTTCTCCTGGCGGTAGAGGAGGCACTACAGTATTAGAAGTAGCTAAAAGTAGTTTCTCTCATATGGGTGGAAATATAGTTTCAGAGTTTTCACTACCATCATTTGGAGAAAATTTTTCTGAAGAAGGAATTGTAGATTCAGATTTAAATGCGACTTTTATACGTGCAGTTTCTAATTTTGAAAATGCCCTATAAACAAGAAAATTAAAATATATGAAATTAAGTAGTATAAAAACAATAGGTAGAAGTGATTTTGTAAATATGGGGCCTATCGAGTTACGTCAACCCATACCAACTCGAGAAATTCAAATGATTGATCCGTTTATACTACTACACCATTACGGACCTTATAAAATAGATTTTGAAAATAATCCTTTTGATTTAGGGCCACATCCTCATAGAGGTTTTGAACCTATTACGTTTTTAATTCAAGGGGAGCAATTGCATCGAGATTCTTTAGGAAATGAAAGCGTTGTAAAAGCTGGAGATGTACAATGGACTACGGCAGGTAGAGGAATCATTCATGCAGAAGGACCAACAAAAGAATTTGTTGAAAAAGGAGGCGTACTTGAAGGAATTCAATTATGGTTGAATTTACCTTCTGAAAAGAAAATGATGCAACCTAATTATCAGCATATCAAAGAAGAAGAGTTTCCTGTAATCACTTCTGAAGATGGGAAGATAAAGCTTCAAATTATAGCGGGTCAGTTTGAGGGTAAAAATGGTAAAATACTAACTCAAACACCCGTCAATGCATTTATGATAGATGTTGAAGAAGAAGGGAAACATTTTATAGAATTAAATAATACACATCATAATATGCTTTACCTTTTAAATGGTAGCGTAATAATAAATGACAGTGTGATTTTAGAAAAAGATTCAAAACAACTTATAGAGTTTAGTCAGGATGGTGAAGGATTTTCTATAAAAGGGAATTCAAAAAGTAAATTACTTTTTTTATCAGGAATACCTTTAAATGAGAAAGTTACTAGTTATGGTCCTTATGTTATGAATACACAAACAGAGATCATGGAGGCGCTGCGTGATTTTCAACAAGGTAAAATGGGTTTTCTTCCTAGATGATAATTAACGATTCAAAAAGATGATTATTTGCTTAAAAATACGATATTTGCTTTCTAACTTTTGTAATAGAGAATTATGGCGATGAATAAAAATACAGTATTAGCTTGGGCTACTACAATTATGATAATTGTAGGATTGAGTTTAATAGCGTTAGGAGCATTCAGATATGATGAAATTGCTGGATGGGGTTTTGCTGCTGTTGGATTTGGTTTTTTTGCTATAGCTTGGGTATTTAATGCTTTAAAAGGCCGTGTTTAATTAATATTGCCTTTTATTTTTCTTCAAAAATATAATCTCTTAAATGAGTTTAATTTTAATCTTTTCAATTTTTAATAATAAATTATGAGCGATGATAAGAAAGTAATCTTTTCAATGTCTGGACTTACAAAGACATTTCAAGGTGCTAATACTCCTGTTTTAAAAAATATATATTTAAGTTTTTTTTATGGTGCCAAAATTGGAATTTTAGGACTTAATGGTTCTGGTAAATCTACCTTATTAAAAATCATTGCTGGAGTTGATAAAAACTATCAAGGAGACATCACTTTTTTACAAGATTACTCCGTAGGGTTTTTAGAACAAGAGCCTCAGTTAGATAATGATAAAACTGTTATGGAAGTTGTTCGAGAAGGTGCTGCAGAGACTGTAGCTATACTTGACGAATACAACAAGATTAATGATATGTTTGGCTTAGAAGAAGTTTATTCAGATGCAGATAAAATGCAAAAATTAATGGATAGACAAGCTGTACTTCAAGATGAAATTGATGCTGCTAATGCTTGGGAATTAGATACCAAATTAGAGATTGCTATGGATGCTTTACGTACTCCTGACAGTGATAAAAAAATAGGTGTTTTATCAGGAGGAGAACGTCGTCGTGTAGCTTTATGTAGATTATTATTACAAGAACCAGATGTATTACTATTGGATGAGCCTACCAATCATTTAGATGCTGAATCTGTACATTGGTTAGAACACCATTTAGCACAATATAAAGGTACTGTAATTGCTGTTACACACGATAGATACTTTTTAGACAATGTTGCAGGTTGGATTCTTGAACTTGATAGAGGAGAAGGTATTCCTTGGAAAGGGAATTATTCTTCTTGGTTAGATCAAAAATCTAAACGACTTGCACAAGAAAGTAAAACGGCATCAAAACGCCAAAAAACTTTAGAAAGAGAATTAGAGTGGGTACGTCAGGGTACAAAAGGACGTCAAACGAAACAGAAAGCTCGTTTAAAAAATTATGATAAACTGATGAGTCAAGATCAAAAACAACTTGACGAAAAATTAGAAATATATATTCCTAATGGACCTCGTTTAGGTGTTAATGTAATTGAAGCCATTGATGTAAGTAAAGGTTATGACGATAAATTATTATATGAATCCCTTAACTTTAACCTTCCTCAAGCAGGAATAGTAGGTGTTATTGGCCCTAATGGAGCTGGTAAAACAACTATTTTTAGAATGATAATGGGAGAAGAAATTGCTGATAAGGGTGAATTTAAAGTTGGAGAAACTGCACAAATTGCATATGTAGATCAATCTCATTCTAATATTGATCCTGAAAAATCAATTTGGCAAAATTTTAGCGATGAGCAAGAATTGATTATGATGGGTGGTAAACAAGTAAACTCTAGAGCATACTTAAGTCGATTTAACTTCAGTGGCAGTGAACAAAATAAGAAAGTAAAATTACTTTCGGGAGGAGAACGAAATCGATTACACCTTGCAATGACGCTTAAAGAAGAAGGTAATGTATTACTTTTAGATGAACCTACTAACGATCTTGATGTTAATACGTTAAGAGCTTTGGAAGAAGGTTTGGAAAACTTTGCTGGTTGTGCAGTAGTGATAAGCCATGATAGATGGTTTTTAGATCGTATATGTACACATATTTTAGCCTTTGAAGGTGATTCTCAAGTTTATTTCTTTGAAGGTAGTTTTAGTGATTATGAGGAAAATAAAAAGAAACGTCTTGGTGGTGATTTAACACCTAAACGTATTAAATATAAAAAACTTGTAAGATAATTATTAGTTTTAATGAGTAACTAAAAAAACCAGCTAAATTTAGCTGGTTTTTTAATTTAATTTTGAAATAATATTTTTTTTAAACTCTATTTATTATCATATAGATGACCTTCAGTAAAGTCCTTATAAATTTTATTATCTTCTTCAGAATTTAATGTAGTCTTACGGCTTAAACGTTCATTTTCAGATTTTAACTTGTAAGATTTTCTTATACCAGCAATTAAAAGAATTAAAAAAAAAGAGACAGTTATAATCAATACTGTAACTATATTACTTTGCGCAGTTAAGGATAAGTAGGGATACCCTGTTAGTAAATTATTTAATAACATTGGGGGTGGTGATTTGGGTTAATAATAAGCCAAATATATAACTTAATTTTATAATAATCAGTTGTTTATATGTTTTTTTAATTTAATACCAATTTGCTAATACTACTTTTATGTCAGAATTACCTTTATTTACAAGGGTTTTAAACATTTCAACATCACTTAAACCATTAGTGCCACGATAATGATAAGGATATACTTTTTTAGGTTTGAATTCTAAAACTGCATTAGCAGCACTTTTTTCAGTCATGGTATAAGGTAAATTCATACAAATAAAAGCTATATCTATGTTTTTAAGAGTTCTCATTTCAGGAATATCTTCAGTGTCCCCAGAAATGTAAATACGATCGCTTCCCAAAGTTATCACATAGCCATTACCACGCCCTTTAGTATGAAATTTTAAAGCTTCTTCACGTAAATTATACATTGGTATGGCTTCTACAGACAATTCTTTTGGGTTATAAGTATTACCATTATTAATTGTAACAATTGTTTTAGCTATAGATTTTGGAAGCCTTTCTGTGACTGCTTTAGGTGCAATTAATGTGGTATTATTTAAATTTAAATCCTCAAGAGTTTTTATATTTAAATGATCACCATGTATATCTGTAATCAATACAAAATCAGCAGCTTTATATTTGCTAAAGACATCTTTCCCACCAACAGGATCTATATAAATAACAGTATTATCATATTCTAAAACTAAAGTTCCGTGAGATATAGGATTAATAATAACTTCCTGAGCACTTAATTGGAAGTTATACACAGAAAGTGCTATAATTATTAAGATTATGGTAAGTTTTGTTGCTTTCATAGTAATTTTTGAGTTTAGTTTTTTTATGAATCAAAATCGTGTAACAAAATTAAGTAATTTGATACAGATAATTTAAAGCAATATAAATTTTAAAAACCATATTTTTTAACGAAATTGCTTAACTAAAAACTATTCTTTAACATAAAAATATAACATACCTATGTCTGACGATTTCGATTTATTAGAAACCAATTCCAATGAGAAGCAAGAAAAAGTAGATGTTAACTGGGGAAAAGCTATTGACCAGATGAAATCTAAATTATCTCAAGAAGATGACCCACAAGTGCGTCAAAAGATTTTGAATGCTACGTTAGATGATGTGGTGCATATGGCAGAGAAAGATCGAACAACTCTTTTAGATGCTATTAAGGATTTGACAGACTATCAAGACGAGGTAGGAATTATTTTTGAACGTTTTTCTGCACTTAATGCAAATGAACAAAAAGTTATAGATGATGCCCAAAAAGCTTTAGAACGAGCGAGAATAGAATTAGAAGATGCAGAAAGTAAAGCTGAT